>USFH01000056.1 GCA_900553925.1 uncultured Clostridium sp. | reverse complement strand
ATCATCTGTATACACCGGTTTTCCCAGCAGCAGCTGCATGGAGTCTTTCTTCCGGACTGATTTGTGAATGGCATTGTAATTCTTATGTTCCATCGCTTACTCCTTTCCCTGCTTCTTCCTATTTATATAGTTCAGGTAATTCCGGATTCCCCGGAGCTGTCCTTCGTATCCGGAACACCGGCATAAGTTTCCTGCCAGGTACGCGCGTATCTCATCATCCGAAGGATCCGGATTCTCCCGGAGCAATGCAATCGTATTCATGACAAATCCCGGATTGCAAAATCCGCACTGATCAGCCCCCTGGTCAGCGATAAATCCAACAAAACCGGATGCTTCCTCCTGCAGTCCTTCGAGCGTATATACTTCATGTCCATCCGCTCTTGCACAGAGCACCGAACATGACAAGACCGGGGTTCCATCTAAAAGCACGGTACAAAGCCCGCAATTTGCGGTCTCACAACCGCGCTTCACACTGTAGCAGCCATGCTTCCGCAGAAAATCAAGGAGCAGAAGATCCGGCGATACTGATTCACAAATCAGTGTTCCATTTACTTTGATTTTGATATCCATGTCTATGCCTGCTCCTCTCCGATTTTCTTTGTTAACCGATAGCAAAGCGCACCTGTAAGGCGTGTGCGGTATGCTGCACTGCCCCGGTGATTGCCGGCTGTCGGGATTTTTGTCTCTACCCATTTTGCAAACTGTTTTGCACGCGCTTCTGTGATTCCGTCTGTGAGAAATCCTTCCTCATCCGTGATACAGATTGCTCTGCCCGGTCTCGCACCGACAGAAATCCGGTATGTACCGGAAACATTTGCCGCTGCACATGCAAGAACCGGGAAATCTGTCCGTTGATTACGAACCGATGCATACGCATAGACACCCGGTGTTTTCTTCACGATCAGACGCACAAGCACGTCCCGGTCCGGTTTTTTCTCGACGAACTCCTGCAACGGAATTATACCGCCCTGAAACAGTTCCACGTATGTTTCCATAGCAAGAAACATCGTCAGGACATCCGAGAAGCCAAACCGTCCCCAGATACTGCCGCCGACAGTTGCCAGGTTCCGGAACTGAACACCGACAATATCCTTTAAGGCATCTCTGACTGCACCCTGCGTATATGCATACAGACCTTCATGCAGCTCGATTTCACGCAGAGACACCATCGCACCGATAAAAAATGCATCCGCGTTCTCATCAATCCTGTCAAGTCCCAGCTCGCACAGATCGATTGCCGTCTGGATTGTCCGATCCTGCATCTTCGTCCAAAGCATTCCACCGAGGATCATGTTTCCTTTTTTCTGGTTCAGCGTATAAGCTTCTTCCAGATTTTTTACACGAACATAATTCTGTATTGTTACCATAAAAGCTCCTTCTATTTCTCTAACCGCTTTTTTCCAACTTTATATTATAGTAAAAATACTTGCCTTTGAAAAGCGGTTTTGTTACAATACCGTTGTATTATCAAAAGTACAACGAAAGGTTTTTATTATGAAACAAAGATTCAAAAAACATGTAGCACTTATACTCATCAGTCTGATGCTGCTCTCTCTGATCGGATGCAGCAAACCTGCATCCACAGAGACAACCACAACAACGGAAACAGCTGTCACAGGAGCACCGGCAGCCTCCATATCGGATGCTGCTACAACGGCAGACAGCATCCCCGCAGATGCCGGTGAAGAGGACTCTGATGCGCAGACGGTCTATCCGGTCACAGTCACCGACCAGGCTGGTCGTGAAGTCACAATTGAAAAAGAACCGGAGTCAATCGTGAGCGGATACTATATCTCCACAAGTCTCCTGCTTGCACTCGGTCTGAAAGACAAGGTAACAGGCATCGAAGCAAAAGCAAGTAAGCGGCCAATCTACAAACTTGCGGCGCCAGAATTCCTCGAGCTTCCAAATGTCGGCACAGCCAAGGAATTTGACTTAGAAACCTGTGCTTCCCTCTCCCCAGAGCTTGTCATCCTGCCTATGAAATTAAAGGATGCAGCGCAAAGCCTCTCCGAGCTTGACATCCCTGTCCTGCTCGTCAATCCGGAAAGCGAAGATCAGTTAGAACAGATGATTGAACTTGTCTCCACCGCAACCAATACAAAGGAAAACGCAGATGCCCTTCTTTCTTATATTGATGAGAAAAAAAAGATGCTCGAAAAAGACTTATCCGGCGTCGATGCAAAAAGCGTCTATCTCGCCGGTAACTCTTCCCTTCTTTCCACTGCCGGTCCAGCGATGTATCAGTCAGGGCTTATCGAACTGGCAGGCGGTAAAAATGCAGCATCCGAAATCACGGATACCTATTGGGCCGAGATCAGCTACGAGCAGCTTCTGGCATGGGATCCTTCTTATATTATTCTCGCTTCGGATGCAGAATACACACCCGAAGATGTATTAAACGACGAAAATCTGAAGGAGTGCACCGCAGTCAAAAACGGAAATGTCTATGCAATCCCCGGCGATATCGAAGCATTAGACAGTCCTGTACTGGGCGGAATCCTGGCATCCATCTGGCTTGCCGGAATCCTGCACCCGGATCAGGTATCTGCAGATATGTATACAGAAGAAAAGGCAGCGTTCTATGAAACTTTCTATGGAATCAAATAATAAAATTAAATTCACTCTTATCGTCGGAACCGTTATCTTAACGGTTCTGACGATTTTTTCATTTTTTGTCGGCCGCTACCCACTCACACTCTCCGGAATTATATCCGGTGATTCAAGACAGTGGCAGGTGTTTGTGACATTGCGCGCAAGCCGCGGAATCGTCGGCTGTATCGGCGGTTTCGTTCTCGGCGTAGCAGGTTTTGTCTTCCAGACTGTATTCCGGAATCCATTGGCATCACCGGATATCATCGGCGTATCTTCCGGTGCCAGCGCCGGTGCCGCGTTCGGCATCCTGTTTCTGTCCGGCTCTATGGCAGTGACTGTGTCTGCATTTGCCGGTGCTCTCGGTTCTGTTGTTCTGGCTCTTATGCTCGCATCCCTCACTACCGGGCAGGATGGCAGAGGAATCGTGTTGGCAGGAATCGCGGTACACAGCTTAGCCCAGACCGCGCTCATCTTCCTGAAGCTGCTCGCCGACCCGGAAAAACAGCTTGCATCCATCGAATACTGGATTATGGGAAGTTTAAATGGTATCAGTCTCTATACCATCAAAGGAAATGTGATTCTCTGTACCCTCTGTGTCAGCGCACTTTTTTTGTTGTACCGTCAGATTATGATGCTTTCCCTGCACGATGACGAAGGGCGTATGCTCGGTGTTCACACACAGCATCTCCGTCTTTTGATTCTCCTGATTGCAACGCTGGCAACATCCGGAATCATCAGCATGACCGGGCTTATCAGCTTCCTCTCTCTGCTTGCACCGCACGGTGCACGTCTGATCATCAAAAACAACCGGCTATCCACGATGTTTCTAAGTGGGATCATCGGTGGCTGCCTGCTGACACTCGGAGATATTCTGGCACGAAGCGTAGCTTCCACAGAACTGCCGGTCAGTATCTTTACCAGTCTTGTTGGCGCACCATTTTTGATTTATCTATGCGTAAGGAGGAACCGCGAATCATGAGTCTGCTCACAGTCAGTCACCTGTCTGCCGGATATGGCAGAAAAGAAATCCTACACGATATCAGCTTTACGTCGCGTCCCGGAACAATCACCAGTATTCTCGGTCCAAATGGATGCGGCAAAACTACACTTTTAAAAGCAATTGCGAACATCCTCCCGCACAAAGGTTCCTGTCTGCTTGCAGAAAATACACTGGAAGCACTTTCTGCACGGGAACTTGCAAAGCAATGTGGATATATCCCCCAAAAAAGCGGAATCACAATTGATCTGACAGTCCTGGATGTTGTCCTGATGGGGTATCATCCGGACTTATCGCTGTTGCAGCCTCCCACCGCGCAGATGAAAGAACATGCCAAAGCAACTCTCACGATGATCGGTCTTCCCGATTGTGAGCAGGCGAACTACAACCAGCTAAGTGAAGGACAAAAACAGTTATGTATCCTTGCACGGGCATTCGTCGGTACACGTAAGCTTCTGCTCCTCGATGAGCCGGAAAGCGCCTTAGATTTCCGGTTCCGGAACCAGATGATGCAGCACCTGCGGACATATGTGACTACCCATGACGCCTGTGCGCTTGTCACACTCCATGACCCTTCTCTGGCATTAAACACCTGTGACGAGCTCCTTGTCCTGTCGAATGGCACACATTCCGGGAACATCTCCCCGAAATCGACTCCTGTTTCAAAGATGGAGTCGCTGCTTTCCTCGATTTATGGTACAATCAATATCGCAAAGCTCCACGACAAAAACGGGAACGAACACCTTGTTATGATACAGGAGGAGTCCATATGAAAGCTGTTACAAAAATTACTTTTTACGATGAACAGGATGAAAAATTCTTTGGAGAAGGTCCCTGTCGTCTGCTGCATGCCATCGAAGCAGAAGGCTCCCTGCGAGCAGCTGCAAGCTCCATGGGACTTGCTTACTCCAAAGCGCTTCGTATGATAAAAAATGCCGAGCATGCACTCGGATTTCCACTCACAAGCAGGACTGTCGGTGGCAAATCCGGCGGTGGAAGCACTCTGACACAGGAAGGAAAGGAATGGATAGAAAAATATGAACGGTATCGAGATGCCTGCATACAGGTCAACCGCAAATTGTATCTGGAGATCTTTTCGCGCTAGCAGCAAAAAGCATCTGATTCTGACCGGAAGCCGCGGAAGCGGAAAGTCCACGCTTCTTTCTGCCCTTTTTCCACAACCAATGCCCGGGCTTACATCCTATGTAGTACCCGAAGATGGGGTCTATATGAAAGAAAACCTGTCAGGCGAGACTGTCCAAATTGGAAGATATCAGGCAGATGCACCTGGAAACACAAACAAAATGCAACCGGTTCCGGAAGCATTTCTCACAAAAGGCATCGGATTTCTGGATATGTGTATCCGTCATCCATCCGACTGGATAACCATCGACGAAACCGGTTATCTGGAACAGACAATGCCTGCGTATCAGGAAGCAATTTCCCGTCTGCTCGCAGCCAAACATGTACTGTTAGTTGTCCGTAAACAAAAACTTCCTTTCCTGGACTCTCTCTGCAAGCGGGATGATTGTTTTCTCGTAGATTTAGGTAAGCCTTATGGAGACGCGTTCTGTATCATCATGGCATCCGGAAAAAGCAAACGCTTCGGTGCCAATAAACTCCTCACAGATTTTTATGGAAAACCACTGATTGCATACGCGTTTGATGCGACCGAAATGCTTGGGCAAAACCGGTTGGTTGTGACGATCCACCCGGAAATTGCACATATGTGTAAGAAACAGGATATCCCATTTCTTCTGCATAATCTGCCGGACCGGAACGATATGATCCGGCTTGGAACCGGTGCAATAAAAAACAAAGCAAGCCACTGCCTGTTCCTGCCTTCAGACCAGCCGCTCGTCTCACGGGAGACAATCGGTGCATTGCTTTTCTGCGCCCAAAATGCACCCGATACGATCTGGCGGACTTGCGATCAGAATACTGCCGGTTCCCCAGTTGTTTTTCCATCTGCTTACTTTGATGAACTTTCTGCGCTACCTCCAAAACATGGCGGCAATACTGTGATTTTAAACCACAGGGAACATGTAAAGCTCCTACCGGTTACACAACACTATGAGCTAGCAGACATCGACACACCAGAGGATATGCAGGCAATGGAGGTTATTGCGGCGCATGCACTGGCAAAGTAAATACACTTCTCACCGCAGCCAGGTACTCCTCCGGCCGGTCTGCCTTCTTCACCTTCTTAAGCTCCCGCTCTGCTTCCGGGAACATCTTCCCAAGATAGAACCACACTTCCTTCATTTTGAAGAGCGCATCCCGCTCGCAGTCCATTTCTTCCCGGTATCCGGCATAGAGCCGGTCATGGTATTCCTTCAACTCTGCCGTTGTCACCGGCTGCCCTGTCCGAATCTCCCGTACCAGCCCCGGATTCGCAATCACACCTCTTCCAAGCATGATACGGTCTACCTGTGGGAACCTCTCCCGGAACACCCGATAATCTTCCGCCGTGAAGATATCTCCGTTATAACAGATTGGATGCACACATTGTTGCAATGTTTCCGCAAATATATCGAGATTAGGATGATTGTTATAGAAATCATTCTGCAGACGTGGATGGATCATCACCTCGGAGATTGGATACCGGTTATAGATCTGCAGGATGTCCTCAAATTCCTCCGGAAATTCCACTCCAATCCGCGTCTTTACAGAGATTTCACATCTATCTTCTTCCGGCAATTTTGCCATCCCCTCGAACACCGCATCAAAGAACCGGTCTAACCGCTCCGGATCCTCTAAGAATCCGCTTCCTTTCTTCTTCGATACGACCGTTGCCATCGGACAACCCAGATTCAGATTTACCTCCCGATAGCCAAGCTCTGACAGCATATTACATGTCGTAAGAAACTGTTCTGCATCGTTCGTCAGAATCTGCGGCACGACATACATGCCCCGGTTATGCTCCGGTGCTACATCCTTCCGCTCTCTTGTCTTCAATATTTTCTTCTTCGATGGTGCGATGAACGGCGTCACGTATTTATCCATATCGCCAAACATCGCATGATACACATTCCGGTACACATACCCTGTCACGGATTCCATCGGTGCCAGATAAAATTGTATCGGATCAGATGCACTATTACTCACTGTACCTCTCCTTCATCATTTATTTCCATTTGAATCATACTATTTTCCAAATAACAAATCATTTCACAACGGTGCTTTCAGACTATTGTCTCTTGATACAACAATCTCCGGAACCCATGATCCGCGGTCGGAACATATACAGCAAGACCGCCTTACATATATTATCCGCGATCATACAAAGCCAGACCGCTCTTAATCCCAGCCCGAACACATTTACGCACAAGAATGTACCAAGTATCCGGATTCCCCACATGCTGACCGCCTCACACGCAAACACATGCTTCGTGCGCCCCATACCATAGGAGATACCTTCTAAGACGATCATCAGTCCGAAGAACGGCTCCGAGAATGCCACCAGTCGCAACATCTCGCTTCCGATTCGCGCGGCATTTACCGAGTTCGTGAACACGCGCATAAATGGATGCGCAAATAGATAAAGTCCGATTCCGTTTACACCCATGATCAATAGTGTAATCAGGATCGACACCTTCTCTATCGCCTTCAGTTTCCTGCTGTCCTTCATTCCAAGTGCATTTCCAATCAGAGTACTTGTCGCCACACGCAGTCCATATCCCGGAATATAGACGATCTGCTCCGCTGTAATAGCAATCGAATGTGCCGCAAATATCGTCGTTCCCATGCCGGATACCATCCGCGCAAACGCAATGTATCCGAAGCAGCTGACGAATGTCGTCCCAAGTGCCGGAAGTCCGATTGTAAATGTCTCCGCCAAAATCTCCCGGTCGGGTTTTATATCAGATTTTGACGGGCGAAGCTTCGTCTTGCCAAGCATCAGCAGAAACATTGCGATGCCGCCGATTCCAAAGCTGATGCAGGATGCAATTGCCGCACCTGTCACGCCGAGATTCAATCCGTAAATAAATACGGTATTTAATACAATATTCAGTGCATTTTCACCCACACTGATAAACATCGGAGACTTTGTATCCTTGATGGATCGTATCATCGCCGAGAACACACGGGAGGCTGCCCGGAATATGAGCGAAATGCTCGTAATCGTGAAATATGTGCTTGCCGGTTTTACAATCTCTGGTTCAACGCCCATCCAAACCGGAATATACGGAGACAGTACAAGCACGATTATCTCCAACAGCGCACCAATTGTAAATGCATATAGTATTGATTGTCCCGCCAGCTTCTTCAGTTTCGTTTCGTCCCCGGCTCCATTTGCCTTCGACGCAATTGCCAGCACAGCAACTGCAATCGCACTTGGAATCGAGTGAATCAGCCAGCCAATCGTTGCTGTCGTACTGACCGCCGCTGTCGCTTTCTCGCCCAGATGTCCCACCATCGCCGTATCGACATATTGCAGCAGTGTCGACAGAACTTCTTCCAAGATCGTCGGAATGGACAGGCTGATCAGCGACCGCAGAGCTGTCTTATAATATGTTTGTTTCATCTATGAAAAATCCTTCTGTTTACTTAAAAGAAGGGCTTATGGAAAGCCCTTCTTCGTAAATCTTATTTACTTATCGTTTCGTTTCTTCTTGACAACACCCAGAATGATAATTCCAACGGCTGCAACAAGCATTACTACGGTAATCGGTGCAACCGGCGCTGTATCGCCTGTCTTCTTCGAAGTGTTTGAAGAAGTGGTGGTTGTCGTGGTTGTTGTCTCTGTAGTCACAACTGATGTTGACGGCAGATCCTTCATCACAATTGTCCGATCTGTAACCGCCGTGAATGCTCCACCCGCATCCTTCACGTAGATCACATTGTCCGTATCAATTTTGAACACGATTGGCTGCGCAAGCTCATATCCCTTCGGTGCTTCTACCTCGTTCAGCGTGTATTCCTTATCCGCCTCAAAATATTTACCGATACCAAGCTTCTTTGCGCCGTCCTTCTTCGAAGACTCCCATGAAACAATCTCATTTCCATCCGCATCCCGGATTGCAAGTTTCGCTCCGTCAATCTCTTCTGAATTCGTCGCATCCACCTTACTGATATACAGATAATCCGGTGCATCATACATGATCAATGCCTTAATTCCAAGTGAGGAAAGTAATGTCATCTCTCCGTTCTCCGGATTCTTTGCATATACATTTCCCTCCGAATCAATCGCAAACGCTACCGGTTCTGCCTTTTCATATCCAAACGGTGCTGAAAGCTCTACAAATGTATAGTTCGCAAGCACGCCCTCTTTGGCCGGTGCCCGAAGCACTTCCTTCGGAATCGCGACTGCGCTCTCTGTCGTTGTGAATGTGTAAACCACATCCCCTGCCGCATCCTGAATTGCAATCTGCGCGCCCGCGATCGTACGCTTGCTGTCCGCATCCTGCTTCTCAAATACAACCTCAATTGGTGTATCTGTCATACCAATTGTATGATTTGCAACAACTTTACCATCTGCCTTGACTGTGCCATCTGCTCCGATTGTAAATGAAACCGGCTTTGCATATCCATATCCATCCGGTGCTTTCGTCTCTGTCAGTATATATGTCTCATCCGGAGCAAACTGACTGTTATCAAATACCTTTGGTTCATCTGTACTTACCCATGTGATTGGGGTAAATGCTGTATCATCCTTCTTCGTGATCGTAAGTGTCGCACCTGCGACTACATCCCCGTCCGGATTCTGCTTGATGACCTGAAGCTGTGGCTCATCGTGCATCGTAATCTCTGTCACTGCCTGTGTATAATTGCCATTTGCATCAGCGATATAAATCGTTCCATCCGAAGCAACCTCAAAACTGATATCATTTGCTTTTGTATATCCCTTCGGCGTTTTAATCTCCTGCAATGTATATTTCTTACGTCCGGTTGCCGGTGCTGTAAGCTTACCACCAACTGCCTTCGCATCATTTCCGGTCGTCCAGCTTGTAACAACTGTTCCTGCATCATCAAGGATCTGTAACTTCGCATCTTTCACATATCCATTCGTCACGCTGTTCTTCTTATGAACACTTAATTCAATTGGTTCATCAAACATATAAACCGTGCGATCATGCCCTGTATTCGAGCTTGTAAGATACTGCACACGATGGTCATCTGTATATAAGAACACTACATTCTTCGCATATCCATAACCGGTTGGTGCCGTTATCTCAGACAACTGATAGACACATCCTGTATGGAACAGATTTGCATCCAGCGAAATCACATCATTGGTTGTCGTGAATGTCTGTGGTGTGAAATTCCGATCATATCCACTCACACCATAGGAACCATATGTAACTGATTCTAATCTCACCGTTGCCCCAGCCAGGTTACTATTTGTACCAGCATCAATCTTACAGAGTGTAACCGCTTCTTCGTCATCCGTCATGATTACTGTATTTCCTGACACACGACTTTCTTTCCATGTACCATTTTCCTGCTGCAGATATTGTTTGGTAATCGTTCCATCTGCCCCAATCGTAAACTTGATGTCACCAGACTTGAGGAATCCATTTGGAGCGGCCGTCTCTACAAGCAGATAATTCTGCCCTGCCTTCAGCTTTGTAAATTCAACCGTATGCATATTCGTACGGTTTGTCGTAAACTCCTCTACCAGCTTTGCTTCGTCTGCAGCAGTTCCTTCATATAATTTCAGGGTTGCTCCTGCAAGCAGATCCCCAGAGCTCGTCTCCTTCTTAATTCGAAGTGACAATGGCTGATCTGTCACCATGATTGTTACCTGATCTCCATTCAGACTATTCGAATCGGAAATCGTTGTAATTCTGTACTGCGCGCTTGCATTCTTTGTCACGGTAAATGTAATCTCTTTTGCAACAAGATATCCAGCCGGTGCTGAGGTTTCTACAAGTTTATATTTTTCCCCAGCTTTCAATGTCTCTGCTGCATTTCCAGTATCATCTACTTTAATTGCTTTTGGTGTCATTCCAGATTCAAACGATACAACCGGTGATGCTGTCGTTATATCATCCGTTTCCTTATATATTTTAAAATTTGCACCACTCAAAGCATTACCTGTTGGTGTCAGTTTACGAATATAAATCGTTCCCTCCGGCTTTTTCTTATCCGTCATGGTCAGAGTCGCCGTTGTACCGACTGTACCAACTGCACTTACCGGTATATAATTTCCAGCTGTACCCTTCGTGTAAACAGTTCCGGCTCTATCTACCGCAAAGATAATATCCTCTGCAATTTCATATCCGGTTGGAGCAGAAATCTCACGCAGAATATAATCTTTCTTTGTATTATCTGCCGGAACTGTAATCTTGCTCATATCCAGTGCATGGGCTGTTCCATTCGTCGTGAACCGTTCCAGTTCTTTACCACTTGCTGCATCAATGACTGCAAGTATCGCATTCGATAGAGACGCATTGGATACATCTACCTTTGCAACCGAAATGGCAATCGGTGCATCCCGCATCACAAGTGTCTGAGCGGCTACAGAAGCATTTACTGCAGGATTGGTTATTGAAATCGTTCCATCTGCCTTGATTTCAAACTGAATATCCGCTGAATATGCATACCCTGCCGGTGCACTTGTCTCTTTTAATACATAATTTACACCTGTCTCCAACGCAGAATAAGATATCTTCTTTGGCGTTGTAGAGCTTGTCCACTCCGGAATTACTTCTGTTCCATCTGTCTTTGTAATCTTAAACTTTGCTCCCTGGAGTTCTACGCTTCCGCCAACTGCCAGCTTGCTGATACTCAAGTCAATCCGATCATCTTTGAACGTCAGGTTCTGCAATGTTTCATCGCTGATCGTTACCGTCTGTGTCTCTGTAGAAACGACATATCCCTTCGGAGCCTTTGTCTCCTTCACCACATATTTACCGAGTGGAAGATTCTTGAATGTTACCCCGCCTGTCGCGTCTGTTGTCTGTGGATTCGTTATATTTATTCCACTTACCTGAGTTGTTCCATCTTCCTTATACAGCGTAAATTCCGCACCTGCAAGTGCCGTATTATCATAAGAAGAAGTCTTCTTTACATAGACACGTCCAAGTATCTGCTCATTTACAACCGTTGCCTTAGATGGTGCATTCTGATTTACGGACTTTTCAAGCATCCATAATATCTGTTCATCACTCTTGCCGGAACTTCCGCTACTCGGAACATCCGCATAGTCTGTTAAATCTTGCTTCGTACTACCTAGAACATAATCTATATCTGATTTCTTATATCCTGCTGGTGCATGCAGTTCACGAACAACAAAGGTTGAATCGCTGGCACAGCTTTCAATATTAATCTGGCGGAAATAAACCATGCCGTCATTACCACTGGTAGCTGTTGCAAGCAGTTTTTCTGTTCCACCAGTCTTGATCTCATAGAAACCAAACGTTGCTCCATCCAATGCATGTACAGCAGATGTCACGCCATCCCTTCTCTGCTTTAACAGCTTAAAGCTGATATTCGGAGGGGTTGTTACCTGCTCATCATTGGTTACCGTCACAAGACTGTTTGAAGATGAAACCAACTGTCCGTTATTTGATACAGATGCCGGTGATATGACCTTATTCTTCGTATCACTTACCACTTCTATCGTATAAATCGTCGGATCCATGATGTATGTCTTGCCTGTTACACTCGGTGCTTTCGTCTCCTGAACTGTATACGTTCCATATGCCAGTCCGGTAAACTCAACCTTACCGGATGCATCCGAATTCACTTTCGTAACTTCCAGCCCATCCTTATATAAGGTGAATTCAGCTCCCGGTAACACAACTCCATTCTTATCATTCTTTGTCAGGACAATCTGCCCATTCTGCTTTGTATCCTGTACCGTGACTGTGAATGTATTTG
>USFH01000055.1 GCA_900553925.1 uncultured Clostridium sp. | reverse complement strand
TTGGTGTGGAACGAAATTCAGAATATGCGTTAGGAATTATTTTTAGCGTCATAGACCGCAGGATCCGTTCGGGACGACCTTTGATCATCACAACCAATCTTCCGCTGAAAGAAATAAAAAGCGAGACCATGTTGGACAAAAGGCGTATCTATGATCGTATTTTAGAAATGTGTACACCAATGTATGTTGGAGGTACAAGTAAACGAGAAGCGATTGCAAGTATGAAAATGGAGAAAGCGAAAACGTTGTTGAATACAAAGAATGATCGTGTGTATTGCGGATAGAAGTGTATGCTACGCACGTTAAATAATAAGGGAAGGATTTTATGAGCAAACAACATGTTGCGATATGTGAAAAAGTGGCTCTTACAATTGAAGAGGCAGCAGAATACAGTAATATCGGACAAAACAGAATAAGTGGTCTTTTGAAAGAACCGAGATGTCCGTTTGTGCTTTACGTAGGCACGAAAAAACTTGTAAAGAGAAAAGAATTTGAAAAATTCATTTCGGAAAGTGTGGAAATATAAATGATTGACAGGAGATGGGGCAGGAGATGAGATGAAAATGAATATTCACAAAAATAAGATGCTATGGTATAATACAAGGTACTGTATTAGGGCTTCTTATGAGAGGAGCTGAAATATGGGAAAAGATTTAAAAGGCAAAGAACTTGGCAAGGGAATATCCCAGGAAAGTACGGGATTATACTCAGCCAGATTTGTAGATCGGTTTGGAAAGAGAAAACATAAACGATTCAAAAAGCTGCAAGAGTGCAGAGCATGGATTGCTGATGCGACTTATGTGGATGAACACAGTGATATTTCAATGCCATCAGATATGCTGGTCGATCAATGGTTTGATTATTGGATTGGGATAAAAAAGAAAACAGTCCGTTCAAATACTGTTCGCAATTATACGGAGAGATATATTAAAAATATTAAACCGGTAATTGGGAAGATGACACTATCAGACGTGAAACCACTTCAATGTCAGAAAATATTTTATGATATGGCAGATCAGGGGTATCGCACATCTACAATTTATCAGGCAAGAATTGCATTATACAATATGTTTGAGTATGCAAAAGAGAATGAAGTCTTGCGTAGCAATCCCTGTAAAAAATCTGTGAAAAGTGATATGGGAAAGCCTTCTGAGAAGAAGGTTGCTTTAACAAGAGACATACAAAAAACATTTTTACAATATGCAGAAAATCAAAGCTATGAAAATCAGTATCGTTTTATACTACAAACCGGATTGCGAACAGGCGAATTGGTAGGATTGAAATGGGGAGATGTCGATTTTAAATCCAAAACAATTCAGATTCGCAGAAGTATGGAATATCGTTACAGTGCAAAGGAGTGGCGTATCGGAGAACCAAAGAGTAAATCAGGTTACCGTACGATACCCTTAACAGAAGAAGCGGTTGCTATACTAAAAAAACAAAAAGAAAAGAATAAGAGGATTTCAGAAATTTCAACAGAATGGGAAGAATTTGTGTTTCTGTGTCGAAAAGGAACACCTGTCAAGAACAGTACATATGATACAGCGCTGTTTAAAATCTGTGACAAAGCAAAAATTCCAAGATTTTCGATGCATATCTTGAGACATACTTTTGCTACCAGATGTATTGAAGCAGGAATGAAACCGAAAACACTTCAGATGTTACTGGGCCATTCGAATATTGGAATTACAATGAACTTATATGTTCATACTACCGAGGAAGAAAAGAAAAAAGAAATGGACTTGGTAGCAGAAGCACTTATGGCAATGTAATGGCCCACTAAATGGCCCACTTGCAAAAATAAGTATGCTGAAATCCCTTGAAATCAAAGGATTTATAGGAGGAAATAGAAAAAATGAAATTAGGTATCGTCGGGCTTCCGAACGTCGGAAAGTCCACATTATTTAATTCTTTGACAAAGGCGGGCGCGGAAAGCGCGAACTATCCGTTCTGTACGATCGATCCGAACGTGGGTGTCGTACCGGTACCGGACAAGCGTCTTGACAAGCTGACCGAGATGTATCATTCAGCGAAGACAACACCGGCCGTGATTGAGTTCGTTGATATTGCAGGACTTGTAAAGGGTGCATCCAAGGGAGAAGGACTTGGAAACCAGTTCTTATCCAACATTCGTGAGACAGATGCGATTGTGCATGTTGTACGTTGCTTTGAAGATCCAAATGTCATTCATGTCGATGGTTCGGTTGATCCGATCCGTGATATTGAGACGATTAACTACGAGTTGATCTTCGCAGATATTGAGGTGCTTGACCGTCGAATTGCGAAGGGACAGCGTGGTGCAGCCAATAATAAGGAACTTGCAAAGGAAGTTGATCTGCAGAAGCGGATCAAGGAGCATCTGGAATCCGGTAAGCTTGCAATTTCCTTTGAGACAGACGATGAGGACGAAATCAAGTGGATCAAGGAATACAACCTGCTGACAGGAAAGCCGGTGATCTATGCGGCAAATGTATCCGAGGATGATCTGGCAGACGATGGAGCAAGCAATCCATATGTACAGAAGGTGCGCGAATATGCGAAGGAATTTGGCAGTGAAGTATTTGCTGTGTGTGCACAGATTGAGCAGGAGATCTCCGAGTTAGATGATGATGAGAAGCAGATGTTCTTAGAGGAGCTTGGCGTATCGGAGTCAGGTCTGGATAAGCTGATCAAGGCAAGTTATTCTCTGCTTGGACTCATCAGTTACCTGACAAGTGGTCCGGATGAGACACGTGCATGGACAATCACGAAGGGCACGAAGGCACCACAGGCAGCGGGTAAGATCCATACGGATTTTGAACGTGGATTCATCAAGGCGGAGGTTGTTGCTTACGATGATCTCATGGAGAGCGGCAACATGCTTGCAGCGAAGGAAAAAGGACTTGTACGACAGGAAGGAAAAGAATATGTCGTGCAGGATGGCGATGTGATCTTATTCAAGTTTAATGTATAGAAACATATCATTGTGAAAAACTTATCAATAGAGTCAATTGACGAAAATAAAAAGGAAAAACTATGTATGATATCAGATTCCCAAATCTTGGGATAGTATTAAAAAATATCAAAGACGGATTCACGATCTTTGGATTTGAAATCAAATTTTATGGTGTGATCATAGCACTTGGATTTGTGCTGGCGTTCCTTGTAATCAGCAAGGAAGCAAAAAGGACCGGGCAGAGTGAGGACACATATCTGGACTTCATGCTCTGGCTGATCATCCCGGCAATCTTAGGTGCGCGGCTCTACTATATTATATTCAGCTGGGATTCGTATTTCCAGAAGGGCAAGGGCTTCGGGAAGACGTTGTTCGATCTGATTGATATCCGGAGCGGCGGACTTGCCATCTACGGTGGCGTGATCGCGGGTGTGATTGTTGCAATCGTCTTTGCGAAGAAGCAGAAGATGAAGTTCTCTGTACTTGCCGACACGGTGACGATGGGACTTCTGATCGGACAGATCATGGGACGCTGGGGCAACTTCTTCAACCGGGAAGCGTTTGGCGATTATACGAATTCGCTTTTTGCGATGGCGATTCCGACCGACTATTATGTTGGCAAAGGAACCCTGACCGGTATGATTAACTCCGGTATCATCACTTCGGAGATGGCGAATCATATGCAGGTCTACGATGGCATGCAGTGGATCACGGTACATCCGACCTTCCTGTACGAATCGGTGTGGAATCTGATCCTTTTGATTGTTATTTTCATCTACCGGAAGCACAAGAAGTTTGATGGCGAGATCTTCCTCATGTATCTGTGGGGCTATGGTCTTGGACGTGTTTGGATCGAGGGACTTCGTTCAGATTCCCTGATGCTTCCGTTCTTCAACATGAAGGTATCCCAGATGATCGCAGCAATCTGTGTACTGGCTTGTTCCGTGCTGATTGTAAAAAAACGGATGGATACCGTAAAAAAACAGGCACCAGCAGGAAAAAAGGAACAATAAATCAATTAAAAATTGTAAGAAATGGACAAGGGAAATGCAAATTGGTATTGCATTTCCCTTTTTTTTGCGTTACAATGAAACCCAAGTGGAAGCTGAGTGGCAGTGAAATGGATGTCAAGTGGTGCTCGGTGGAGGTTGTTCCCACACAGGGAAGAACATTGCATGCAATACGAAAGGTGAAGCTATATGTCAATGGGTATGATAGGAGAATCGAATCATGGCCTCGATGCAAAAGGCAGATTGATTATTCCCATAAGATTCCGTCAGGAACTTGGGGATAAATTTGTGCTGTGCAATGGCATGGACCATAACATTGACATATATCCGGAAGCAGAGTGGACAAAATTCGCAGAGAAGCTTGCTGCACTGCCAAAGAGTAATTTCCAGGCAAGACGTCTTCGTGATTTCTACGAAGGATCTGCGGTTGTCTGTGAGATGGATAGTCAGTATCGTATTGTAATTCCACAAAAATTACGTGAATATGCGGGCATTGATCGCGAGGTTGTCATGATTGGACATACGGATACCGTAGCAATCTGGGATAAGGCAGCCTGGGATAAGATCAACAGCCCAGAAGAGATTGACCTGAAAGAAATCGCCGAGATTGGTGAGTTGTTCAACATCTAAGGGAGGCTGCGATGGAATTTAAACACAAATCGGTACTTTTAGATGAGACAATTGACAGTCTGAATATAAAACCGGATGGAATCTATGTGGATGGAACCCTCGGTGGGGGTGGACATTCCTTAGAGATCTGCAAGCGGCTTTCGGACAAAGGTAGACTGATCGGAATCGATCAGGATCTGGATGCGATTGCAGCTGCGACCGAGCGGTTGAAGGATTACAAAGATCGTGTAACGATCGTGCATTCCAACTATCAGGATATTGATGCAGTATTAAAGAACTGTTCTGTGAGCGGTGTTGACGGAATCGTTCTGGATCTCGGTGTCTCCTCGTATCAGCTTGATAATGTGGAACGTGGGTTTACTTATCGTGAGGACACGCCGCTTGATATGCGGATGAATCAGGAAAGTACTATGACAGCGAAGGATATTGTAAATGAATATTCTGAAATGGAGCTGTACCATGTGATCCGCGATTATGGCGAGGACAGTTTCGCTAAGAATATTGCAAAGCATATCGTCAAGGCGAGACAGGAGCAGGTGATAGAGACAACCGGACAGTTAAACGAGATCATCAAGGCGGCGATCCCGGCGAAAGTCCGGCAGGGACAGGGACACCCGTCCAAGAAAAC
This sequence comes from uncultured Clostridium sp., assembly GCA_900553925.1. Classification (GTDB taxonomy): domain Bacteria; phylum Bacillota; class Clostridia; order Lachnospirales; family Lachnospiraceae; genus Coprococcus_C. The sequence continues at coordinate 7,410 of USFH01000055.1, read as the reverse complement.
ATTTCAGGCGATTCGGATTGAATTGAATCACGAGCTGGATGTGCTGGAGAATTCATTAGATACTATGATCTCATGGTTGAATCCAGGTGGCAGATTGAGCGTGATCACATTCCATTCGTTAGAAGATAGGATAGTAAAGACAATTTTCAAGAGAAATATGAATCCATGTACATGCCCACCGGAGTTTCCGGTCTGTGTATGCGGGAAGAAACCGACGGGAAAAGTAATTACCCGGAAACCGATTCTTCCAAGTGAGCAGGAACTCGCAGAGAACAGTCGGTCAAAAAGCGCGAAGCTGCGCGTATTTGAAAAAGCGTGTGTAAATTAAGGAGTGATAGAAATGGCACAACAGGTAAGAAGACAAATGAATTATGTAGATGGAACGGCTGCAAGGCAGATGTACGCAGCGCCTGTCCGTCGTGTACGCGAACCGGAACATCGTGTACAGCCAAATCGTAGAGTTACTCCACAGCAGCGGCCACAGGAACAGCCGAGAGTCAGACGCAGAGTAACGGCACAGACAAAACGCAGACTGGCGTTTTCGGCAAGTTATATGATGTTTATGGCATTTATGGTATGTCTGGTTGCAGGGTCTTGTGTGTTGATGCTGTATCTGAACACGAAGATTCGTACACAGCAGAACAACATCACGCAGTTAGAAGCAGAGCTTGAGAAAATCGAAGATGATAATGCAGCACATAAGCTTCGCTTGAATAATATGTATTCTTTGGATGATATCTATAATGTTGCAACAAATGAGCTTGGCATGGTATATGCGAAAAAAGGACAGATCATCTATTACGAAGGTGCCGATGAGGACTATGTAAAACAGTATCAGGATATTCCGGGTTCGAAATAATAAACATCGAAAGTCGGGCAGTTACGCTGCTCGATTTTTGCGGTTGAGGTGATTGTATGGCAAGAAGACCACAGAATCGTAAGATAAGAAGAAAAAACAGAAAAGTATTTACGAATAAAATGCGTGGCAGACTGAGGTTTGTATTTATCTGCTGTATGGTTGGGTTCGGAGTTGTCGGAGGTAAAGCGGTGTGGATCAATCTGCATTCCGGCAGCAAATACGCACAGCAGGTTCTGACACAGCAGGGCTACTCCAGCAAGGTGATTCCGTATAAGCGCGGCGATATCGTGGACAAGAACGGAACGCTGCTTGCAACAGATAAGAAGGTGTATGACCTGATTCTAGAACCGGCGAATATCGTGGAGTTCGACAAGAAGAAGGAAGCAACGATGCAGGCACTTAAGACGTTCTTCGGATTTACCGATGAAGAGGTAGCCGGATTCCTTGCAAATGAAAACTCCTACTACGTCGTTGCCAAGAAGGGTGTCGAGTATGAGGAAGTGAAGAAATTCGAGGATTACTGCGATACGGATGAAGGGAAAAATGTTGTCGGCATCTATTATGAGGAGCGTTATGTGCGTGTCTATCCGAACAAGGAGCTTGCGTGCCATTTGCTTGGATTTACGGTCAGCGGCAATGTCGGTATGTATGGCGTTGAGGAATATTACAATGACCAGTTGAATGGCACGAACGGCAGACAATACTCGTATCTGAATGAAGATAATGGTGTGACAACTTCGATAGAAGCTGCAACAAATGGGTATAATTTAGTTACAAGCATTGATGCAAATGTACAGAAGATCGTAGAGGAGAAGGTAAAGGCGAAGCTGGAGGAAGAAGATGCGAAGAATATCTCCGTGCTTGTCATGAATCCGAAGAACTGCCAGATCCTTGCACTTTACAATTCACATACCTTTGATCCGAACGATGCGTACGATCTTGATTCCACCCAGTATCAGTTTGATACACCGGAAGAGCTGGAAGCAGCTGGATTCTCAAGCTTCGAGGATTTCAAGGAGAACGGAACGGATGAGGAGCATGTCGATGCGCTCTATAAAGTATGGCGTAACTTCACGGTATCCGATGTATTCGAACCGGGATCTACGTATAAGGCGTTTACGATATCTGGCGCACTCGAAGAAGGTGTTATAACACCGCAGGATACATTCTTCTGCGATGGTGGTGAACAGGTAGAAGATTATTATATCAATTGTCATGCACATGAATATGGTGGACATGGAACGCTGGATTTGTCAGGCGCTTTGGAGAAGTCGTGCAACGATGCATTGATGCAGATTGCGGCAAAAGAAGGCGTTGAAATGTTTGATAAATATCAGATATTATTCGGATTTGGACAATCAACAAATGTGGATCTGCCTGGGGAACCAGGTGATTCCTCACTGAGTACACTTGTGTATCATGCAAGTAATATGCATGCGGTAGAGCTGGCGACTTCATCGTTTGGGCAGGGCGTAACAACATCTATGATGCAGGTCGCAACAGCGTTTAGTTCTGCAATTAATGGCGGTTATTATTATGAGCCGAGCGTGGTACAGCGGATTGAAGATGACAATGGAAATATCGTGGAAAACCGCGATCCGGTTCTGGTGCGAAGAACGATTTCGGAAGATGTATCGGCGGAGATGCGGCAGTTTCTGACAAGTGTTGTAACAGATGGTACAGGAAAGAAGGCAGCCGTGGAAGGCTACGAGATCGGTGGTAAGACCGGTACGGCCGAGAAGCTTCCGCGAGGAAATGGAAAATATATTCTCTCCTTTATCGGATTTGCTCCGGCAAATGATCCGCAGGTAGTCATCTACGTTGTGGCAGATGAACCGGAATTGCAGTCGGGAAGTGGCGAGGCGGCATATTTGTTCTCAGACATTGCGGAAGCAATATTCCCATATCTGAACATCTATAAGACAGATGAAACCTATGATATCGATGAGGCAACCGCAGAGGATGAACCAGCGACGCCAATCTACGATGGAGCGGCACCGGCAAATGATGTTGCCGGAGGTGCAGATAATCCGTATGTAGAAGAGTCAGAGGGCGCGACAACCGAGGCGGCGACCGAAGAAACAACAGAGAGTACGGAGACTACAACCGAAGCGACAACCGAGGGACCGCCAGCGGAATAAATCAGGTATAGATCATGGCGGCTTTGAATATATTTTATAGAAAAAACAAGGACATTTGCTTGTATGAATCCGATGTTTACAGATTCACAACGCAAAAGATTACTTGTGATTGCAATTGCATTTTTTGCCATGTTGACTATAATGACGGTAAAGCTTGTATATCTGATGGTTATGCAGGCAGACCGATATAGCGAGAGGGCACAGGCAGTCCAGGAACGGGAGCGGAGCATCAAGGCAAAACGTGGAAGCATCTATGACAGAAATGGAGTCATTCTTGCAGACAACGAGGCGGTATGCTCAATCTCGGTGATCCATAGCCAGATCGAGGATCCGGAGACGGTGATCCAGGTGTTATCCGAGAAGCTTGAGATACCGGAAGACGATGTCCGCAAACGGGTAGAAAAGGTATCCGTCCGGGAGAAGATCAAGAGCAATGTGGACAAGACGCTGGCAGATGAGATCCGGGAGATGAATCTCGCTGGTGTTATGATTGATGAAGATTACAAGCGGTACTATCCGTGTGATACACTCGCATCCCATGTGTTAGGCTTTACAGGCAGTGACAATCAGGGTATTGTCGGTCTGGAGGTTTATTATGATGATCTACTCATGGGAGAAGCAGGAAGTATCAATACCCTGACGAATGCCAGGGGGGAAGAAGTTGAAAATCGGGCAGAGCGGAGAGTGGAAGGCACAGCCGGACAGAATCTGGTTACCTCGATTGACATAAATATCCAGCAATATATCACGCAGAAAGCATTGGAAGTGCTTGAGAAGAAACAGGCGAAGCGTGTCTGTATCATTGTGATGAATCCGCAGAATGGAGAGATCTATGCGCTTGCGGATGTGCCGGAATATAACTTGAATGATCCGTTTACATTGAACTATGAGACGGACGAGACGGTTACGCAGGATATGCGCAACCAGATGTGGAGAAACTACTGTATCAGCGATACGTATGAACCGGGATCGACCTTCAAGATCGTGACGGCGACCACTGCGTTTGAACAAGGGGTGCTGCGCGTGGAAGATCAGTTTTACTGTCCGGGGTATCATATCGTGGAGGATCGCCGCATCCGTTGCCATAAGGTGGTGGGACATGGCGCAGAGACATTCCGTGATGGCATCATGAATTCGTGCAATCCGGTATTTATGATGGTCGGGGAGCGGATCGGGGTCGATGGATTCTACAAAGGCTTGAAGGCGCTGGGGCTCTTCGAGGAGACCGGGGTGGATCTGCCGGGAGAAGCGGGTTCCATCTTTCACAAGCAGGAAAATGTAGGCCCGGTCGAGCTTGCGACGATGTCGTTCGGACAGTCGTTTCAGATCACACCATTGCAGTTGATGCGGGCAGCCGCTGCAGTTGTAAATGGTGGGAATCTCGTCACACCGCATTTCGGTGTATATACGACAGATGAGAATAATATCGTGACAGACGTTTTGAAATACGAGACGAAGACAGGGGCAGTCAGTACAGCAACCAGCGAGACGATGAAAGGGTTGTTAGAAGCGGTTGTTGCGGAGGGAACCGGTCACCGGGCCTATATCGAAGGATACCGGATCGGAGGCAAGACAGCCACGAGTGAGAAGCTGCCGCGAAGCGAGAATCGCTATATTTCCTCTATCCTTGGGTTTGCACCGGCGAACGATCCGCAGGTTATGACTTTGATCTTGATTGATGAGCCACAGGGAGTATACTATGGAGGAACGATCGCAGCGCCGGTCGTCGGAGAAATCTACGATAACATTCTTGCGTATCTGGGAATAAAGAAAGAAGCAGTTGAAAAAGATACGGACACAACGGAAACAATCAGCATCGAGGATGCTGTGTTTTAATAAATACATAAGATGGTTCTTATAAAGGAGAGAAAACATGAAATACGATATAATTATTCCGGCATTGATAGCATTTGGCGTAAGCGTGATTTTAAGTCCAATTATCATTCCTTTCTTAAAGAAATTGAAATTCGGACAGTTCGTAAGAGACGATGGACCGGAATCCCATCTGAAGAAGTCGGGAACACCGACGATGGGAGGATTGATCATCTTATTCAGTATTGTGATCACATCGCTTTTTTACATCAAGGATCACAAGGAGATTGTTCCGATTCTTTTTGCAACGCTTGGATTTGGTCTGGTTGGTTTCTTAGATGACTTTATCAAGGTTGTTATGAAGCGTTCACTTGGACTCCGTGCATGGCAGAAGATGCTCGGACAGTTCCTTGTTACAGGCGTTTTTGCATATTACATTCATGCATATACAGATCTTGGTACGACAATGATCATTCCGTTTACACATAAGGTTGTTGATCTTGGCTGGGTGTACTTCCCACTGATGTTCTTCGTTATGCTTGGTACAGCAAATGGCGCGAACTTCACAGATGGTCTGGATGGATTGGCATCGTCCGTTACAGTATTGATCGCTACATTTTTTGCAATTGCTGCAATCGCGGCAGGCTCCGGCGTGACACCGATCGCCTGTGCTGTTGTTGGCAGTCTGCTTGGATTTTTGGTATATAATGTGTATCCGGCACGTGTATTTATGGGAGATACCGGATCGCTTGCGTTAGGTGGATTTGTCGCGTCGACAGCATATATGCTGCAGATGCCTCTGATTATATTGATCGTTGCATTTATCTATCTTGCAGAAGTGCTTTCAGTTATCATTCAGGTTGTAAGCTTCAAGACAACCGGAAAGCGTGTGTTCAAGATGGCACCGATCCATCATCATTTTGAGCTTTGCGGATGGCCGGAGACAAAGGTCGTTGCAATCTTCTCGATCGTCACAACGATATTGTGTCTGATCGGAATTCTGGCAATTTAGAGGAGGAAGCATCATGAACGAAGTGAATGATAAGAAAGTATTAGTTGCGGGAGCAGGAAAAAGCGGAATCTGTGCAAGTGAGCAGCTCCTTCGAAATGGAGAGCAGGTTGTATTGTTTGATGAGAATCCGAAGGGAACACTCACGGAAGCTGTGATTCTTGAGAAGCTTGGGCTTGACGAGAAGCCGGAAACACTGACAATCTGGCTGGGTGCACTGACGGATGAATTGCTTGCAGATATTTCCTGCATGGTTATAAGCCCGGGTATTCCGGTTGATGCACCATTTGCACTGAAAGTAAAAGAAGCAGGCATTCCGGTATGGAGTGAGATCGAGCTTGCATATACTTACGAGAAGGGCACGGTAGCAGCCATCACAGGTACGAATGGAAAGACGACAACGACAACGCTGGTTGGCGAGATCATGAAAGCCTACAATGAGAAAACATTTGTTGTAGGAAATATCGGAATCCCATACACAAGCCTGTCAGACCAGAGTAGCGAGGATTCGGTTACGGTTGCGGAGATCAGCAGCTTTCAGCTTGAGACAATCCATACCTTCCGCCCACATGTGAGCGCGATACTGAATATTACACCGGATCATTTGAATCGGCACTATACATTTGAAAACTATGCGAACTGCAAGCTTGATATCACGAAGAACCAGACGAAAGAAGATTATGCAGTGATGAATTACGACGATCCGGAGACGGTGAAGCGGATCGACAAGGTTCCGGCAACCGTGATCTTATTCAGCCATAAGAAGGAATTAGAGTCCGGCGTGATCGTCAAGGATGGTGCGGTTGTAATCCGGGAAGACGGCAGGGGAACATATGTGATGCCACTTTCCGAGTTCCAGCTTCTGGGTGATCACAATGTGGAGAATCTCCTTGCGGCAGTTGCAATCTCTTATTACATGGGAGCCGATATCGCAACGATCCGTAAGGTGTGTGGTGCCTTCAAGGGTGTGGCACATCGTATCGAGTATGTGCGCACATTAAATGATGTCAATTACTATAATGATTCGAAGGGAACAAATCCGGATGCGGCAATCAAGGCAATTCAGTCGATGGTACGCCCGACATTCCTGATCGGCGGTGGATACGATAAGAAGTCTACCTACGACGAATGGATCGAGAGCTTCGATGGCAAGGTGAAGTGCCTGCTCCTGATTGGACAGACGGCACAGGATATCGCCGATTGTGCAAGAAAACACGGATTTGAGAATATCGTCATGATGGATGACTTAAAGCAGGTCGTAGAGTATTGCCATGCACATGCAAAGCCGGGGGATGCGGTACTTCTTTCACCGGCATGTGCAAGCTGGGGTATGTTCGATAACTATGAGCAGCGTGGCGATATGTTCAAGGAATATGTAAATGCACTTTCGTAGGAAAGTGAGAACAGGAAATGGAAAGAAGACAGGAGCGTCCGGGCTATGGCATATGGCAGAAAAAAATTGAAGAAGAATAAATTATTCGCGATCGGCGGATATATCGATTATCAGACAATCTTTCTGGTTATTGTGCTGCTGGCGTTCGGTGTCATGATGGTATATAGCGCAAGTGCATACCGGGCAGCGCGTGCCG
>USFH01000054.1 GCA_900553925.1 uncultured Clostridium sp. | reverse complement strand
CGGACACAACTGCCCACCTTCCATCATCCAGATGGCTGTGGAGTCTGTGCTTGACCAGACAAGTGACCTGTCAATCTATGAGACGAACAAGAACATTTTATATAAAGAACTGACACGCATCGGCTACGATATCGTCGAGCCGGGCGGAACCTTCTACATGTTCCCACGCGCCCTGACCGAGGATGCAAATGAGTTCTGCTGGCGCGCAGCCAAAGAACTGAACCTGATTATCGTACCGGGTGACAGCTTCTTATGTCCGGGACATTTCCGGATCTCCTACTGCGTGACAACGGATATGGTCGAAAAAGCCATTCCACTCTTTGAAAAACTTTACAAATTATATAGATAATTTCCGGGATTTTCGGTATAATGAAGTTTGGTTTAATAGGAGATACATAATTAGGAGGACGAAAATATTATGGCAGAAGAAACTGGCACAAGTAAAAAGCCAAAGAAATACACGGGGATCCTGCTTCATCCAACCTCACTTCCGGGTCCTTACGGCATCGGTGAGCTGGGTGCAAGCGCTTATAAATTTATTGATTTTCTGGAACGTTCGGGATTGAACACATGGCAGGTACTGCCACTCGGACATACCGGATTTGGAGATTCTCCATATCAGCCGTTTTCTGCATTTGCGGGACAACCACTTATCATCAGTCTGGATCATCTGAAGGAGTTACATCTTCTTTACGACGAAGACTTCCGGGATATGCCGGCATGGAACGCGGAGCAGATCAACTATGGTGAATTGATTGAGTTCAAGACAGGTCTGTTGAAGCTTGCTTATTCCCGTTTTCACGACGAATCTTTATCTGATGGTATCCATGACGATCCAGAGATGAAGCAGGCGTACGATAATTTCTGCGAGACATCTGTCTGGCTGGAAGATTACGCATTGTTCATGGCAGGCAAGGACTATCACCAGGGCATGCCTTGGTACATGTGGGAAGACAACCTGAAGAAACCAACCAAGAAGCAGAAGGAAACATGGGCGAAGAAGCTCGATACCGAGATGGGGTACTACAAATTCATCCAGTTCCTGTTTTATTATGAATGGACAACCTTGAAGAAATACGCAAACGATAAGGGCATTTCCATCGTGGGCGATATCCCGATCTTCATGGCTTGGGACAGTGTGGATGTATGGGCAAACCAGAGCCTGTTCCAGCTCGATTCCAAAGGATACCCAACCGTCGTTGCCGGAGTTCCACCGGATTATTTCTCAGCGACCGGACAGTTGTGGGGCAACCCGCTATATAACTGGAAGAAGCATACCGAGACCGGTTATGAGTGGTGGCTGAACCGTATCCGCTACCAGCTGACACTCTGTGATTTCCTGCGAATCGACCATTTCCGTGGTTTCGATAAATATTGGGCGATCCCTTATGGTGAAGAAACCGCCATCAACGGTAAATGGGTGGAAGCACCGGGTGTAAACTTCTTTACACAGCTTGAAGCAACCCTCGGTTATCATCTTCCGATTATCGCCGAAGATCTTGGTGAGATCGATGATTCGGTTATCGAGCTTCGCGACAAATTCGGTCTGCCTGGCATGAAGGTATTGCAGTTTGCATTTGAGAATCCGGAGGAAAATGATTTTCTTCCACACAACTTTGTTCGTAACTGTGTCTGCTATACAGGTACACACGATAACGATACAACCCTCGGCTGGTACAAGCACGCATACGAAGCTTCCAAAGACAAGCTGCGCCGCTACTTCTCAACCGATGGTTATGACATCTGCTGGATTATGATCCGTGCGTGCTTCGGCTCTGTTGCCAACATGGCGATCGTACCAATGCAGGATGTATTATGCTTAGATTCCTGGGCACGTATGAACACACCGGGTGTCGGAGAAGGAAACTGGGCATGGAGATACAAAGAAGACGCACTGACACATGAACTTGAAGCAAGATTATATGAAACCTGTAAAATGTTTGGACGATAAGAGGTGTATCTATGAAGACATTAGGAGTTGGAATCGTACTGATGGTGGCACTGTTCTTCTGTCTGCCATACCATCTCTACATGAAACAGCTATGGAAGAAAAATCCTGAGAAATCATGGGAAAAAGCACGCAAGTTTGTATCCGGCTTCTTCCGGTTTGAACTGAAACTGTCCGGCTGCAAAGTAAACGTCATCGGAGAAGAAAATATACCGCAGGACGGACCGGTGTTATTCGTCGGCAACCACCGCAGTTATTTCGACATCCTGATCTACCATGAGGCAATCGGCAAGCCGCTTGGCTTCCTCGCCAAAAAAGAAATGGAAAAGATTCCGCTTCTGCCGCTTTATATGCGGGATATCGGATGTCTATTCTTAGACAGGGACGATATCAAGCAGGGCTTATCCGTGATCAAACAGGGAACGGAATACATGAAGCAGGGACATTCGATGGTCGTATTCCCGGAGGGAACAAGAAACCAGACCGACACACTCCTGCCATTTCGCGAGGGCGGATATAAGATGGCAGAGAAATCAAAATCCCCGATCGTTCCGGTATCGATTTGCCGTTCCGATCTGATGCTTGAATCTGCACCGAAGAGACGGATTCACAGCCACAACGTAACAATTGAATTCGGAAAGCCAATCTATCCATGTGAGCTTCCTCCAAAGGAACGCAAGGAGCGATATGCGGAGTTTCCACAGCTTATACAGGATATGTATGATAAAAATAACATTTAGAGGAGGATTTGAACCATGCCTTGGTGGTTAATCATGATTATTGTCATCGTAGTAGCACTTGCACTTATGTTCGTGTTATACAAAGTCGGTGACAAGCTGCAAAAGAAACAAAATACACAGAGAGAACAGATGGCGGAAGCCGCTCAACCGATGAATATGTTGATCATCGACAAGAAAATGCTGCCGATGAAAGACGCCGGACTTCCGAAAATGGTAATGGAACAGACACCGAAGCGTTACCAGAAAGCAAAGCTCCCAATCGCAAAGGTTAAGGTTGGTCCACAGATTATGAACATGATCTGCGACGATGCAATCTTCGACGAGCTTCCAACCAGAGGCGAAGTCAAAGCGATGGTCAGCGGAATCTACATTATCAGTGTAAAGAGCGTCCGTGGCAAGAAGGTGGCTCAGGAAGAAGAAACCGGAAAGAAGAAGAAAAAGGGCAACTGGCGTACACGTATGCGGAAGCGTCAGGTTGAGATGCAGAAGCAGTTGAACGCAGAAATGCTCGAGAAAGCAAAATCCAAGGGCAAAGACAAACCTGTTGAAAAGTCCAAGGAAGAGCTTCGTCGAGAGAAAGAAAGAGCGAAGAAGATCAGTGACAAGATGTAAAAATCAACCGGCAAAATTGAAAGATATTATCGGTTCCTTTACACCATTTCTGGTCGCTGTGTTGGCACAGTATGTATTAAACTTTATCGACATTGCAATTCTTTTCTTTAAGAATATGCATTCTGATGAGAAATCAAACAGTGACAATACGATTGGCAAGATTTTACAAATGGATTATAACCAGCCTATGAATCAGGCGTATCTTGTGCTTGCACAGCACATTGTATTTCTGATTTGTTTCGGGATCTGGTATTACCGCATATTTTATCGGGGAAGTATCGTTTCCACAGACGAAACTTTCGAAGATAATACAAAAGGACGCATGAAAAATATTTTTTCATGCGTCTGTTCTATACGAACTCCATTTTTATTGCTTGCCGGTGTTACAATCCAGATCATGGTGGATGGAATTCTGAATATAGTGAGTCCCCTCTTCCCGGATACATTTGCAGCCTACTACGACCTTGTATCCAAGGCGGTCGGTGTAAACCGTGCAGTTCCGATGATAATTGCAACCTTTGTGATTGCCCCGATCGGCGAAGAATTGTTCTTCCGCGGTGTGATCATGGGGTATGCGAAGCGCTACATGCCACCGGCTATCGCTATCCTGTTTCAGGGTGTGCTGTTCGGGCTGTACCATGGCAACATCGTACAGGGCATCTACGCATGCATCTTAGGATGTCTGCTTGGATTTGTGGCTTACAAAGCAGACTCACTGCTTGCAAGCATGATCCTGCATTTCAGCATCAACTTAAGTGTACTGTTCATTCCATCCGTATGGTTTGAGGACACGGTACGATGCTACATCATCACAGCTGGCGCGCTGGTACTTACGGTGCTGTTCGTATGGCTTTCGATGCGGGAACGCAAAGCAAAGAAAGCACATTTAAAAGCAGAATCAAACGAAGATTAAAAAGAAAAACTGCAAGCAACGTAAACGCTGCTTGCAGTTTTTATAACTTCCTGCGGTATTACATTTATCTAATCATCTGTAACTCATGCTTCATCCGCCAAATTATGTACATGCACCTTCATCTTCCGCTCCATCGGCGACTCATTTCCCATCTCCATCGTATAATGCAGTGCAAGACGTAAGGAAAACTCCTCTTCCAGAACGGCCGCCTCATAATCAATGCCCTCGGCTGTATGCAGGAAATGCTTCGTCTGCAAGGTCACCGGAATCGAGCCATAGCCGGTCGCATATTTCGTATGATGCGTTAAGCCATGCTCATATACAAAGTCCGAATTCAGCTCGCCGCTCCGTGTCACACGGAGCCGATTGTCGGAGAACAGCATCGTACAGCGTGTCTTGTGTCCATCGCCGGACACATCCTCCACGTAGGTAAGCTTCATGCCATTTTCGGTCATGCTTGCCAGCGCGGTCACCTGCGAGCGCATCACTTCGCCGGTCTCCACATCTACATTTTCAAACTCAATGACTGCTTTCATTATGGACGTTCCTTTGCCATCTCGATCAGAGTCTCTACCAGACTCTCAATCGAATATCCCTTATCCTTCCAGAGCATTGGATACATACTGATGGAAGTAAAGCCCGGTAATGTGTTGATCTCGTTAAATACGACCTCGTTCGTATCCTTCTCTAAGAAGAAGTCTACACGGGAAAGACCGAATCCATCCAACGCATTGAAGATTGCAACCGCATCCTTCTGCACTTCTGCCTCTTTTCCGTCCGGAAGGTCAGCACCGATTACAGTCTTAGACTCTGCATTGTTGTACTTGGCATCGAAATCATAGAATTCTGCTGCCGCAAGAATTTCTCCCACGCGGGATGCTTTTGTCCCCTTGCCATAGCCAAGGACAGCGCACTCGATCTCACGACCGACGATCGTCTCCTCAACCAGAATCTTGTAATCGTGCTTTGCAGCTTCCTTCAGTGCAACAACCAATGCTGCACGGTCATCTGCCTTGGAAACACCCTTGGAAGAACCTGCCTTGGAAGGCTTTACGAACACCGGATAAGAAAGCTTTGCTTCCACGCGTGCTGTCACCTCGTCGATATCATCCAATTGTTCTGCCAGCACCGGCACATAAACAGCCTGACGGATTCCAAGTGTATCAACGACCAGCTTTGTATAGAACTTATCCATAGATGCAGCCGAAGCGAACACGCCACATCCGACATATGGGATATCTGCCATCTCGAACAATCCCTGAATCGTTCCATCCTCGCCATACATGCCATGCAAGACAGGGAAGATCACATCAATCGGCTGTACCTTCATCATATCGTCCTGCGAAATGATAAGTCCGCCCTTTGTATCCGGGGAAATGATTGCAGAAACGGGACTTTGCTTCCAGCTTCCGTCTTCGATGCTTGCGATATCTTCCGCCAGCTTCCACTCACCGTCTTTCGTAATTCCGATCAGGAACATGTTGTATTTCTCAAGATTTACTGCTTTTGCGATTGTAACAACTGACACGCAGGATACTTCATGCTCGGATGAGCGGCCGCCAAATATAACTGCCAGATTCTTTTTCATGGTTTTTGCCTTTCTTTATGTATTATTTTTATCGCATTTTGCATAACCATTTACTCTTCCAATCAGCATTTCAACAATTACTATTCTGCGCAGACTCGCTCTCGCTCAGAGAAACACATAGCGGTACTAAATTCGCTGCACCAGCCAAATAGCTGGCACAGCTTATTAAGTACCGATGTGTTTATATGGTCTGCTTAAGAATAGTAATTATTGAAACGCATAATTCACGTACCTATAATGGTTATGCAAAATGCAATGAACATACTGATATATATTCAAACTTCTTAATCTCCATATCTAATTATTATAGCAACTTAGAAGGTATCCTGCAACCATTCCAGAATCTTTAATCTTACTTTAACGTTATCCCCTTTTGCATCCCGCTTCACAAATAATTTCTCATAGCTTTCTTCATCGAGTGCCTGCGCGAGCTTCTCTGCATCTTCCGAATCGACAACCGCGCCTGCGTCCATCGTGTAGCACATCATCGGATACAGCATGCACCAGAAATTCTCACCTTTTGCCGCGCCGATATCGACGCGGAGTGCCCGGTAGGTTCCCGCCGGAAGCACCAGTTTGCCGTATTCCCGGATGGGGAATTCCTCTCTGACAATATACGCAGAGATTGTATAATCATACCCCGCCTCGTCTACAACCGCTCTCGCAGCCTGTCTGATATCCGGCAGCTTCTGCATGATATACCGCAGTGCTGCTCCATCATCCTCCACCGTTTTCAAGCCATCTGCAAGCTCAGCCAGCACCGCATCCCGCACTTCGTATTTGAGTGCGAGATCTTCCTCGCTGTCACTGTTCGCCCGCACATGGAACCGCACGATCACATCCTCCGGACTCCGGATTGCGTCCTCATAAACATCCGCAGAACCATCTGCATTACCGTACATACCATCTGCCGTCTCCGTACCACCTGCACAGATTCTCGCCATACCGGCATCTCCAAACACAGCTTCAAGCTCTGCCTGATCCTCATCACTTATTTTCTGACCTGCAAATAGCATTTTCATATTACCCTCGCGAAACAGACTGACCACATCACGGACACTCCCGCCTCCGGCAATATGCAGCACACTCGTAAGTAAGATCCCGCCGCATACTCCAAGCAGGATTCCGACCATCGCTCCTTTTAGAATCTTATACCCCATAACGAACTCCTCCTTCGAAAGTTGATTTCGTTACAAGCTTTCCCTTCCGTATGCAGCTTTAATCATTTCCCGCAAAATATATTTCGCGCCATCCGCTTCCATCATGACCGGAATTGATTTCGAGATTCCCGGACGGTGCCCAAGCTCCAGCAAGAGCGGGTGTATCTCCTGTCCCGTCATATCCGCCGCAATCTGCTTCATATGTCCGAAATCCAACTGCCGCTCGTTCTCTATACGATACAGTTCTGCCGCCATCTCCAGACTGTCTGCCTGCACATGGTAGAGCGTCTGCTCAATGCTGCTTTCCCCTTCGTACCCGGCGATATCCGCAATCATAAACGTAAACTGATACCCGTCCTTCGCTGTTTCCACCTGCATTTCCTGCACATAATCCCGGTATTCCAACGTTTCCTTTTTCTGCTCTGAGGCAGTGAAATCATTCTGTATGAATTGCCTGCCGAGCTTTTCATTCCCGATCCATACACTTCCAACTGCAGCCAGCACAGTCAGACAGACAAACCCGATTCCCCATTTCACACGTTTTTTCGTCTTCACCCACATAACGATCAATGGAAACAAAATGCCGATTGCAAGATCCGCATACAGGAAATACCGCATGCCATATTTTACGACCGATTCAAACTGCATTCCATATGCAAACAGACATGCAAATGCGAACATCACCACAAATGTCAAGGCACGGCCACTTTTCTGCTTCACTTCACACAGCGAATACAGGAAGTCCCGCGTCTGATGCAGATAGCCGCTCACAACTGCAAATACACCGATAATCCAGAACGCCATCACCGGATAGTCAAGCCGCGCCACCGCCCCGCCCGGAAAAGACGCCGCTTCCATCACATTGAACGATGCCGTCGTGTCGCTTGCCGTCCAGCCATAGCCAAGGATTGCCACGATGAACAGATACGCAAATACAATGGTAAATAAAATCCAGACAAGCAGCCAGATCCCCCCCATTCGATCTTTCTCCTTCACGCATGGGCGGCTGTAAAGCTGCAATTCCAGCGGCGATAATGCCAGAAGGATTGCATACGCGCCCTTGAACACGCCCGATACCTCTGACTGTGATGTGATCCCCTGCATGATTGCGCCGATGTCAATATTCGATACCGAGAACACAACGATCAATATAAGTGGTACGACCATCCACCCAAACAAAAATTCAAACATCCGTCCGCGTCCTTCCATCGACTTTGACGCACCATACAATGTGATTCCGAGAAACGGCAGGAATATCCACCATACGGAGAAGCTTTGCAGCAGATACCGCTGCAAAATCATAGAGAAAAAGACCGCGATGAGTGTCGCACGCAGCAGATACCGTAAGGCATACAGCACATCTAATATACCGGCTGTCCATCCCATATGATTCCGGATCGCATTGATATAACCGCACGGAACAAAGTCCGCAAGAAATAACATCAACACGCCATAGAACACGACAAATGCGAGCCCGACCACCAGTGCCGGCACATGATATTTCCCCGCAAGCGACAACGTGATATAGGGAATCATCATCATACTGATCGTTACACATTCAAGATAACTCATACGAAACCATTGCCGTTTGGAGATCTTACCGTCTGTCAGATTCATGATTTTCTTCCTCCTCTCCTGTTGACTTCGTCACATGGGGTTTCAGCCCGGGTATCGCCCCCTCACTCTGTTCGGCGGCAGGTCGGCTGAAACCATTTGTAGCATGTGACTTCGTCACATGGGGTTTCAGCCTCATACGTTCCTCCTCGCGTGCGAAGATCGGGCGTTTCCGCATCCACGAGATTGGTGCCCGCAGTACAAAATCCTGATTTGCATAGGCGCGCTTGCCATTTCCGGCGACAATCGGGTACATATACGGGATTCCGAAGCTCATCAGCCCCGACAGATGCACCGCGATCACCAGAAGCGCCAGAATATATCCATACAAACCCCAGATGGCAGACGGAATGATCACGAAGAATTTGAGCAGGCGGAACACCGATGCGAACTCTTCATTTGGAATTGCAAAGCTTGCGATTGCAGTCAGTGCCACGACGATCACTACCAGCGTGCTCACGATGCCCGCCTCCACCGCAGACTGCCCGACGATCAGGCCGCCCACGATACCAATCGTGTTGCCAAGCGGTCCCGGCAGACGTATCCCCGCTTCACGCAAAAGCTCAAACAGAAATTCCATCAGCAACACTTCCACAATCACGGGAAATGTCACCATGCTCCGCGCTGACGCGATCGCATACAGAAGCTTCGTTGGGAGAATATCACTGTGATACACGGTAATCGCGATATAAAGTCCGGGCAGGGACACCGCCAGAAACGCCGCAATATACCGGATAATGCGTGCGAACGTTCCGACCGCCCAGCGATTGTAATAATCATCGGATGTCTGCAGCAGCATGTTCAGATTACACGGTGCCAGAATCACCTCCGGCGAATTGTCAAATACGATTGCCACTCTGCCTTCCGTGATACCTGCCGCCACCTTATCCGGTCTGGTTGTCGACTGAAATGTCGGAAACGGAGAATACCAATTCTCCATCAGGTGCTGCGCCATCCCACTATCATAGATAGCATCAATATCATAGCGATGCATGTCCTCCCGCACCCGCTTAACTAACTCCTCCGACGCTACATCTGCCAGATATACAAGTGCATAGTCCGTCCGTGTGCGCTCCCCGATCGTATCCTGCTCCACACGCAATTTTGCATCCTTGATCCGCCGCCGGATCAATGCGGTACTCTGCCGGAACCCCTCATTGAAGCTGTCCTTCGGTCCGCGCATACCCGCTTCCGTATCATTTTCAGAGATTCCCCTAAGTGGTAATTTCTTCGACGACACGATCATTGTCTTCGCATACCCATCAATGAAGATTGCCGTATCGCCCTTCAGGATTGAACCGACGGTTTTGTCAAAGGATGTTTCCTCCTTGATATCCGCCGTCTGAACCTCCTGATATAGAATACTGTCCCAGACATCCTTCGCTGAGTTTCCACGCCATTCATACGAAAGCGGCTTCAGGATTGTCTCCTCGATCATGCCGTTATTCGTCAGACCATCGATATATACAACATGCATATATACCATGCCCTTCGCCCGCTCCATCGCGAAAGACTTCTGCACTACATCCCCACAGTTTTCAAACAGGATGCCGAGCACCTTTTTATTCTCAGCTAAGCTCCGCCGCAGAGGCACCTTGAGCTTATTGTTATCATCATACAGATCTTCTAAGTCCATAAAAAAACCTCCAAACTATACATAAGCTAGTATGTATGGTTTAGAGGTTTTTATGCAGAACCGCATGTGCCGTTGCTGTTTGTCTCTCAAAGGAAAGTTCAAACTCTCCATCATATTTTTGCACGATTTTATGTATATTATGTAGGCCAAATCCGTGCCAATCCGGATTCTTCGCTGTCTCGGTAGACAATTCCCCGTCCGGTAAAATCGTATTTACACAGTCAAAAAATATCAGCTTCTTATATGTTCCAATCGTAAGATGAATCTTCCGTTCTCCAATATCCAGGGGGATTTTCTCAACGGCTTCCTTCGCATTTTCCAGCATATTAGACAGGAAAAAGCACAGATCCAGATCATCAATCCCAAGCTCCTGCGGCAACCGCCCCTGATATGTAAAGAGAATCTTCCCCTTTGAAACCGCGGCCCCAAGCACACCTGAAATCACGGCATCCACAAGCCGGTTTTGTGAATATATGCATGTCAGTTGTTCTGCTTCCATATGATTCCAGCTTTCAACCATTGCCGTTGTCCGTGCAATCTCTCCCTTTTTGAGCAGATCCTGCACCGTCTGCATCATATGCCGGAATTCATGCTGTCGGGCGCGTGTCTCCTCATTTTTGTCATACAATTGTACATAATAATCTCTTGTCAGCTTCTGTTCCCGCTCAAACATCCGTATCTGTTCCGCCTGCCGGTCGCCCTTTGTTTTCAGCTTTCCGATGTAGATCAGATACGCGCATACGATGACCGCTGAGCCAAACAGCATCATAAGTACAACATACGTCTCGCCTGCCACATTCCTGATCGCTCCATCCCCTACGATATAGGTCAGAAATAAAACCTGAACTGCCGCAAGTATGCCTCCCGCGAGCAACACCCAGAAATTACGGTTTACAAGTGTCCATACATGGGATTTATTTTTCTGCATTTTATAGAGCAGCACCCACAAAACAAGTCCCGGAAGCGAGCAGATTCCGTCTAAAATCAGATCAAAAAATCCAAAGTCACTGACACTCACATGTGCTAAAAGTGCAATGCATACATACAGAATCGAATCTACAACCTCCACAACCATATAAGACAGAACATACGCTTTTATGGATTCCCGTATAGATTTCCGTTTCCAGATACAAAATGCAACTCCATTTAAAATCGGAAATAGCACATTCGTGTTCTCGTGCAGGAGTTCCATTTCTACGAATGTCCCCAGCAACACCAAACCTGCTGCCCATGCTACTGCACTCAGATGCAGCTTTTGATCCTGCTTCTTCCTATAATAACCAAACACACACGCAGAAACCATCGTCACCTTCATCAGCTTTATGCAATTGATCAAAAAATATAATCCCAACATCCCTATAAGATTCTTTCATGTTCCCGTGCATATGTAATATATTCCTGCCGCAGTTTCCGCACCTTTCCATTTGGTATGACAAAACGCGTACCATCCTCCATAAACAATGACGTTTTCTGGATGTCCTCCACATACGCATAATTCACGATCACAAATCTCGATATCCTGCAAAATCCCTGTTCCTGCAGAATCTGCTCCCACTCTTTCATTGTATATGTTTGCAGTGCCTGCACGACTTCCCCGCGCAGGTAAAAGGTTATCTGACTATAATTATCCGCAGACTGTATATATAGTATCTGCGATACATCAATCTTCCATACTTTTTTCTTCCATGTTACGTCTATTAGGCGTTGATGCTCTCTCTGAAAGTTCTGCAACACCTCTGTCAGCTTGTCCCAATTTCCTGTTTTTCTGACAAATGCGATCACATTTCGCCCAAATGCCGCTTCCATCATTTCTTCATGCGACGTTACATAGATAATATCTATCATACGCAGCTTCGAAGCCATTTGCTCGCGCAGCTCCAACCCGGAAAGCTCCGGCATCTCAATATCCAAAAGCATAAGTGCTGGCTGCACCGTATGTGCCTGCAGGGATTCCGCTAACATTCTGGCATCGGAAAATCCCCGTACCTCGGTTCCTTTCACCATCACATCACGACAGACCTTTATCATCTCATTTAAATTCTCAATATCATCATCACAGACTATGACCTGCATCGTACCATACCCTTTTATCCATATTTTTCTCTAGCTATTATATATCACTTTCCTTATTTCTGCTACAATACGTCATGGAATTACCGACACGAGTTCCGCAAAACAATAGTTTTTTCCGCCAAACAGAGATTTTGACAATTCATCTACTTGCGCCCAAACAAAAATGCTCCAATTTGTAGCATTTTGAAAAAAGTTTACACCATTGTTCTGTACGAGAAAACCGAGGGCGATTTTAAGGATCCTATGCTGCAGGGTGCCTATATCCATCATGGTAAAACGCGCTTTGACACGAGCCTGAAATTGAATCTTCTACAGGAATATTTCCTGATTGCACTTGATGTATTCTGCCAAAACAGATATACTGATGATAAGAAATCAGGTGCTTTGGAAACAGAACTTATTGCAACACATAACAATATTCCGGAGACGGGATTC
>USFH01000053.1 GCA_900553925.1 uncultured Clostridium sp. | reverse complement strand
AATCACAGTTGCTATTGCATATCCGATTCGCTTCATGTTCTTCTCCATTCAACAACATGCACTATAATCTTCCTCTGTTTTCTTCTATCCATTTAACCGCATAGTCAACAATCTGTCTCTGACTCATTAATTTGACCGTTGCATTTCCAATCTGAACGGTATGTACTGTATGGAATTTCTCGAAATCTTCTCCAATCTGTGTAAAATCTTCTCCCCATATGTCTCATTATGTTTCATTTTCTGTTGAAAATACCCGACTAATTCCCTTAAAATTCATACTTTCTTAACTCACAATTCTTTATCCCAAATGCTGCAAATTCCTCGTTCGTCATATCCCGGAAATACGATTCAATAATACGGGAGATTCCGTTATGTGCCACCAACAGGTACACCGTCCCTTCGCTTTCGGCTTCTTTCTTAATATCATCCAGCAGATTATAGATTCTCTGGGAAAGCTTCAACATGGACTCCCCACCACCATAACTGTTGACAAACTGCGCCTTGGCAACAGAAAATTCCGCACCATTTCGCGGTGTGGACTCATACCGTCCAAAATTCTGCTCCTTCAATCGCAGTTCTTCCTCTGCCGGAACGCCGGTCACTTCCGCGATATGCTTTGCGGTATCTGCCGCACGCATCAGCGGCGAATACAGAATCTTATCAATATGGATTCCTTCTGCCTTAATCCGTTCGCCCAATTCCTTTGCCTGTGTATGTCCAAGTTCTGTAAGTGCAATATCCGTCGCGCCACAGATTTTATTCTCTACATTCCAGATTGTCTGTCCATGTCTTGTAAAATAGAAGTATGCCATCGTATCTGTTCCTCCTGTCTTTTCTACCAAGATACTACCATATCTAATCCTTGAATTCCACCGCATGTTTTCGTTTCCAGATTGGGAAGAGGTTCCGCTGGCAGATATAATTCTCACGCTCTTTGATTCCAACCGCATGGAAAAATGTCTTCCACATATCGGTATATTCGTCCTCGTACTCCTCCGTCTTCCGAAGCGTCTCAAATTCCGCATCAGTCAGATAGCGCAGATAATTCGTTCCATCCTTCGGGTGCACGCACGCAGTCTTCCTTGTATCATCAATGATCATCCAATGTTCGGACGGCATACGATCTGCAAAATGTCTGCCAACCAGCATGATTACATCGCTTTTCGGTTCCAGATGGCACACATAGACTTTCCCATTTAACGACTGAAACCGTGCGAATTCCCGGAAATGATGACTCTCATTTCCCACCTTCCGCCGCAGTTCCAATATCCGCATCACATGCGGATTCGTATAATAATCAAGCACGCGGCAGCCAACCGCAAATCCTACCCGCAGGAAATTATAGATTGCCTGCAATGCATCTTCCTCCGCGGAGAGTGTTGCATAATAGACATCCAGGTACGCCTCACCCGAGATATCTCGCCGAATCGAACGGATCACCTTCTCTGCCTTTTCGGCATCACCGTCCACATGGATATACTCGTCGAACATCGTCTGTTGAAATACCGGTTCTTTCTTCACTTGTATCTGATCGTGACCGATCCGTAGAGCTTCCACCCACGCATCATAGATGCAGGTCATGATATCCTCCAATCGGTCTCTGCATGTATATATCTTCATAGCTACAATTACCCAATCCCGAAATCTGCCAGAGACATCTGCGTAAACGATTCATTCGCGTGCTCCGCCTTCCATATATCCTTCTGATCGACGCCGGTCAGCTGCCTTGTGATATACCCTTCCTCGATCGGCGTGTGATACATCTGCCTGCCGCCGCAGGTAATGAAATATTGCGCCCGTTTCAATACGACGCCCATCTTCTTCAAGGAAACGAAATCCAGCCTGCCATAACGTCTTGCATATGTGATCCGCCCTGCCGATTTCGGTCCGATGCCCGGTACACGGAGCAACATCGCATAGCTTGCCGTCTGCACTTCCACCGGGAATTGATCCAGATGCCGCAGTGCCCAGTCACACTTCGGATCGACCAGTTCATTGAAATTCGGTTTCTCTTCCGATAACAATTCGTCCGCCTGAAATCCATAGAACCGAAGCAGCCAGTCCGCCTGATACAACCGGTGTTCCCGCAGAAGCGGTGGCGGTGTTCCGATCTGCGGCAATACCTTATCTTCATTCAGCGGAATATACGCCGAATAAAATACACGTTTCAAGTCAAAGCCCTGATACAACTGTTGTGTCGTCTGTAGCAACGTATAATCGCTCTCGCCGGTTGCCCCGATAATCATCTGCGTGCTCTGCCCCGCCGGTGCAAACCGCCGCTTTAATTTCGACATATCGAGCGGTGCGAGCTGATATGCGTTGTCCCATGTGAGAGCACTGTCCAGAACCGTTCCGTTCATCTTCGCAGCCAGATTCGCAATCGTATTCTGCACATCTGTCTCTCCAGTTACCGAACCACCTGAACCTGTACCATGATTCTTCCCTTGATCTATGCTTCCATATGCCCCCGCATCATCACGCACAACATTTTCCGTTCCAAGTGCTGCTTCCTTCTCCTTCACCAATCCATCCGCGAACTGCTTCTGCGACTCTGTCCCGAAGATACTCTGCTTCAGAAACTGATTGCCCTTGCTTCGCTCCATGTGTGCGGATTTCCCGATTGCCATCCGATGCGACGCAATCGTGTTCCGCACCTTTCCCATCGGATCTAAGATTGTCTGCATCGTCTTATTCGGTGCCAGTGTCCGCAATCCTTCCTCCGTCGGAAGCTCCATATTCACGCTGATACGGTCTGCCAGATATCCTGCTGCCGCAAGCAGTTCATCCGATGCGCCGGGAATCGTCTTCACATGGATGTAGCCGTTAAAATGATATTTCGTCCGAAGCAGAAGCAATGTCTCGCACATCTTCTCCATCGTGTATGTCGGATTCTTCAGAACGCCGGAGCTTAAGAACAGGCCTTCAATATAATTCCGCTTGTAGAATTCGACCGTAAGCTCGCAGATCTCCTGCGGCGTAAAGGTCGCCCGCTTCACATCATTACTCGCGCGGTTGATGCAGTATTTGCAATCATAGACGCAGTGATTCGTCATCAAGATCTTAAGCAGAGAGATACACCTGCCATCCGAAGCAAAGCTGTGACAAATGCCACATGCCGCCGCGTTCCCGAGTTCTCCTTTCTTTCCCCGTCGATCCGATCCGCTCGACGTACACGCCACATCGTATTTGGCGGCATCCGCAAGAATCTGAAGTTTCTCCTGTGTTGTATATTCTTCTATGTAATTGTTCGTCATTTCTGTACTCATAGCTCCATTATACGAACAAACGTTCTTGATTGCAAGGCTTTTTACAAACATTTGTTTGCATTTCATCGCAGCAAAACAAAAAGACGGTATCCAAACCGCCTTTCATAATCAGAATCTTTTTTCAATTGTATGATACAGAATAACCGCTCCGACCACATCGAAGAGCAACGAATAACCGGCGTTTGTCCATACATTTGTCCCAAGTCCGGTCGCATAGACAATCTGCTGGATCGGGAATCCGAGCAGATACATCGCATACGAATACCTGCCGACGACCGATATCTTCTGCAGGAATACCGGTTTCCTGTCCATTCCCGCGCAGAGAAAATACGGCACGAATACAATCGCCGCCAGACTGTAGCAGCCTGTCAAAATACATATCACAAATCCAATCCCCGCCACGGTCATCCACTGCCATGTAAACCGGATTTCCTCCCGGAACACATAGAAGCAGGCACCACTTACAAAGCAGAATAACGGGCGCAGATACGCAACAAACCGATATAGAAGCGGCATCTTCACCGCAAATATAACAGCGATACAAACAGTGCATAGGATTGTCAAAATCCGCATTTTTTTCTTATCTAACAATCCCAGTTTATATGCCACAAGCAGCATTCCATAACAGATAATCTCCAGAATCAGCGACCACAGAGAGCCATTGACCACGGACATCGGGTTATCTGTGAATACCCCCGGAAGACTGTAATTTGGGATCAGCACGAGATACGACAGATACGCATACGTTCCTTTCGATGTGAAATATTCCCGAACCGGTAGCTGTGTCATGACCGGTCCCATCACAAATGCAGTCAAAGCCACGACCACAATAAACAATGGATAGATCCGCTTCACACGTCCGCCGACATACCCACGCACACTCTGTTTTGTAAGCAGGCTCTTCGTCACATATAACCCGCTGACAAACAGGAAGAATGCAACCGATAATTCACCGAATGTGATCTCGTGCTTCGACACCGCCCGGAGCCAGTCGTCGCCGCCATCGGTAATGGCATACGCATGACTGAAAATAACAAGTGCCGCAGCTATAAATCTCAAAGAATCAATCATATAACTTTTCCCTTTTATTTTATCATCAAGCGTTATCACCTGTTTTTTCGTTTGTTCTGTCTGCGTATCCATACGTTCTCCTTCGTACACCATATTCTTACATTTTTATCTATGGCATAGCATTTCTTATCTTTGTCCAAATCACATAATAAACTATCCATAATCCAAACCCAGTGGGATTATGGCAGCCCTATTGCAAGTTTTATTATACCAAAAAACTCTTATTACGCCACTACCCGTTTCTTCGCCGACACGATATTTGCCACAATAATATAGAACACGCCATAGAAAGCCATCACCAGCATATTGATAAATACCGGTTTCAGCCCCAAGACACTTACCGTCTCCAGTGTCTTCAGATATTCATTCGTCTGAATATACCAGTACGCCGGGAAGATACGACCCACGGCAAGCACACCATCCGGCAGCCATTCAACCGGGATAAATGCACCGCACAGAAATGCCGAGCCGAGTGCCACGACATTCACGATTCCATTGACCGCTTCCTTGTTGTTGAAGATGCTTGATATCAGGAATGCCATCGTCAATGCACACAAGGTGAATACGAACGAATTTGCCAGATACATGGCACCCTGCGCACTGAACATTGCCTTTCCAACAATCACAAAACTAATCAGACCGTAAAACAGCCATAGCGCGATTGCAAAAAGTAGATTCGACGCAAGCAGGATCGCATTGTGCTTCTTATAATTCATACTGCTGATCGTAATACGCTTGCGGATCGGCAGCTCCTGAAAGCTCGTAAGCACCAGACAGATCACGAAGATCGCACCGGCAAGCAGACTGTAGCTTGCAAAATTATAATAACCCGCTGCCTTCGACATACTGTTTGTATCAAGTGTCGTCGTCACATGTACGGTTGATGTCTGTTCCAAAGTCTGCGTGATATCCTTACAGACTTCCGCCTCATTCAGGGATATGTTCATTTCATCCGGATTCGCCTGCAGAGCGGCATCCACGTAGTTTTGCTGTATGGCAAGATAGCTTTCGACCATCATCTGTGCGAAGCTCGCATCCGCCGACCGGCAGCTCTTGTACCGAAGTTCCGGATTTTCGCCGTTCAGTACCGCCTGCCGGTAGCCCTGCGGAATATAGATTACAAATGCTACCTGCCGGTAGAAGATTGCATCGTCTATGTCCTCTTCGCTTTTCAGTTCTTTCCGTTCGCTGTGTGCCGCGATATAATCCGTAAAATTCTTCGTGATTCCGACATTTTCATCCTGATTCACAATGACGATTTCCGGCTTGTCTGCGGTGAACTGGCTCGCCGTATCCCCGCTTTTTGCATTGATGCCACCGAACAATAAAAGCAGCGCCGTATACAGGATCACCATGCCTTTACATTTATTCAATACATGCAGAAATGCTTTAAATACTGTCATACTTCTGCCTCCTTAATCCCTGTGCGGACACAAGCAGCATGAAGGCAGAGAAGATTCCAAGACTTGCTACATCCATCCAGAAACGCTTGTCCACACCATAATAATACAGTGCATAATATCCATCCGTGATCATCGCC
The DNA here is from genome assembly GCA_900553925.1 of uncultured Clostridium sp. Classification (GTDB taxonomy): domain Bacteria; phylum Bacillota; class Clostridia; order Lachnospirales; family Lachnospiraceae; genus Coprococcus_C. Next base: position 6,906 of record USFH01000053.1, on the reverse strand, counting down.
GCCGGGTTGATCTTATCTAAGAACGGCACATGTTTCTCGATGCTATATTTCATGGTAATTCCCATCATGCCAGACAGGAAACAGCACGCCATCGTGATGCCGATCAGGATTCCAAGTTTTCCATTCTCGCCGGTCTTGACAACCGTCGTCACCATAATCGCAAGCGTCAGCCCCGCCAGACTACCCGCAAGTGCCAGCAGGATCACATATGGCAGATTCTCCCCGTAATCGACTTTCATCACGAAGATTGTATACACAAACAGAATCGCAAGCCCGATCAACTGCGTGCAATATGCAGCAAGCAGCGAGGAAAACATCGTCTTTGCCTTGCTGATTGGAACGATGGCTGTACGCTTTCCGAGATTCCCCATGTTCGGAAGATTCCGGCTCAGCGCCGTCATTCCGAGGATACCGCCATACAGACACGCCATCGCAATCAATGTGTAATACTCAATCATCGTATAGCTTAGGTTCTTGCGGGATGCATCGATCAGGTTCGACTCTCTGCCTGCGACCTGCTCCATTACATTTTTGTAGAGTGCCTCGATATCCGGCATCGCACCCTGCTCAATCTCATTTTGTACACGTTTTTCCATGATTGCAGAGGTATGTACGATCTCGTCTACCACATATTGAAGCACTGTCTGGTTGATACCATTTTCATGAATCCAGATCTCCGGCTCCGCGCCATTCATATACAGCACACCGTCGACATCCCCGTCTGAAAGCAGCGTATCTGCTTCATCCTTCGACACATACACCGTGTCAAACATCTGCTCATCGCTTGATTCATCGCTCAAAGTCTCAAATGTCCGGCGGAATGCTTCGTTTCCCTGAAAATCCTCGTTATCGACAATCGCAATCGGGATCACGTTCAGCTTCTCGCTGTTCTCGATATTGGAGAATGCCAGCTTGAACATCGTGCCAAGCACGAGCGGAAACACAAATGTCCAGAACAAAAGCATCCGGCTCCGCATCAGGACTTTGAATGTATACTTAAAGTTATGTCCAAACATCAGTCTCTAAGCTCCTTTCCGGTCAGCTCCAGGAACACATCGTTGAGCGTCGGACGCTCGGAGAAGATCTTGTTGCAGGTGATTCCCGCCGCACTCAGTTCCTCGATCAGCTTCGCCACGTTATTTTTGCCGCTCTTATAGGTGATTACAAGCTGATGACCGGCATATTCTGCCTTGTCAACATTCGGTGCCGCCTGCAGCTTCTCTAAGAATTCCGCTTTGAAATGCTTCGTCTCAATCGTAACCTTCTCCTCGATCTTCGCCAGTGCCTTTAACTCGTCGGACGTTCCCTGCGCAATAATTTTTCCCCTATCCAATATGATGATCCGGTCACACAGAATCTCGACTTCTTCCATATAATGTGTCGTGTAACAGATTGTCGCGCCATCATCCCGCAGCTTCCTGATACCATCCAAAATGTTATTCCGGCTCTGTGGATCGACTGCAACCGTCGGCTCATCTAAGAAGATCAGCTTCGGCTTGTGCGCGATACCACACGCGATATTCAATCTCCGGAGCAATCCGCCCGACAACTGCTTCGGATAATATTTGCGGAATTCATCCAGTCCGACTAATGCGATTGCATCCTCGATATCCTTTTTTCTCTCCTGCTTATCCTTCACATACAATCCACAGAAATAGTCAATATTCTCATACACCGTAAGCTCCTCAAACACCGCTACCTCCTGGAAGATAACTCCGATATCCCGCTTGATTTTATAGGCGTCCGGTGTCATTTCTTCACCGAAAATCTTTATACTTCCCGCGCTGTATTTGAGCAGTGATAAGATACAATTAATCGTGGTCGATTTTCCGCTTCCGTTTGGGCCAAGCAGACCGAGGATTTCTCCCTGCCGGATCTCAAACGACAGATCATCGACTGCCTTTTTCTGTTTATATTCCTTTGTCAGATTCTTTACTTCTACGACTGCGTTCATTTTTATCTTTCACGCTCCTTTTCATTTTCATTCACCTAGCTGTTGCATTCATTCAACTTTCCGTCGGCTTCTTGTCATACATGCTTCCGATTTTCATTTGTCTTACGGTGTCCGTCAGCAGTTCTTCAATCTGTACATCCGTAAATGCAACCGTTCCCGTTGCAACCATGCTGGCGATTCCGTGTGTGAAGATCCACACCTTCAGGTGAAATTCCTCCTGTTCCGTCCTGTCATAACCGGTGAACTCTGCACCTTTCTCTAAAATCTGATTCCCCATATTGTCTTTCTCGATAAATTCCGTCGGAGAAATCTTCGAATCTCCCATAAATAATATCTTGAAGAAATCCGGGTAATCCTTCGCGAACCGGATATACGCAAGTCCCATGCCGCGATACGCTTTTTCTTCCTTGGAACCTGCAATCATATACGACTGGTATATCTTCCGGATGTGTAAGATCGTCGCCTGCTTTAAGTCTTCCATATTTTCAAATTGATAGAAAATCGGCTGTACCGAACAACCAAGCTCTTTCGCCACCCGGCGGGCATTGATTGCAGACAAGCCTTCTTTCTTCACAACCGCACACGCTGCCTCAATAATATCTTCCTTCAAAAATTTTGTTGCCCTTGGCATAAGCTCCTCCATATTTATTTTATAACGCTCGTTATGTAACTTTTGTTATATTATAGAAGATAAAAAAAGAAGCGTCAAGCAGATATCGATGAAATGCAGCTACATTCCTGTCACCTGCACGTTCATCTGCCCAACGTTTCCTTTTCTGATTCTATATTCTCACTGATTAATCATTATTGTTGCTACAATTTGCGGCGTCGATTGCGAGTACGAGCATCAATCCTAAGATCTCATCCTCTGGATTCGCAATGTCTATCACATAGGTATCGCCCCAGCGGAACAATTCCTTGCCGATATGTGCGATGCAATAACTACCATCATACACGTCGTAATCCCATCCGAAGAGATCACCCTGCACCTGCCAGCCATGATATTCAATATCATATCTCGGTGTAAAGAGGGAGAATCGTCTCTGAATCCGACCGATTGTCCGTCCGCCGATCTCGACTTCGAACACCGGAAGCAGATGAAATATCTCCTGATGGATCACGCCTACTTCCTGATCATACATATCATAGATATGCATATGATGACCGATATTGAAGAATTCCGTCTTCACAAAATATTTTGGATTGCCATATTCATCGTAGATATCATACGTATCCGTCCACGCAAATACGCGCTGCTTTATCATTAACCGCATAGGTTATCTCCTTATAATACAAGATCCTTCATCGAATGCAACCCAATTGCCAGTGTCGATGTGTTGTGCATCAACGCTGAGGTTGTCGGCTGGATCACACCTGCCACACCAAGCACGATCAGCCCGGTATTAAATCCGACGATCGTTCTGTAATTCCGGCGGATTCTTCTTGTCAGTGCGGTACTGATTTTCCGCAATGTAACCAGTTCATTCAAGTTATCTGCACCAACGGTTATATCCGCGATCTCGCGTGCAATCTCTGCGCCATCGCTGATTGCAATACCGATATCCGCTGCCGAAAGTGCCGGTGAATCATTGATGCCGTCTCCGATCATGATAACCTTGTGACCTTCTGCCTTCGCACGCTCCACGTAGCTTGCCTTATCCTCCGGAAGCACCTCGGAATAATACTCATCCACACCAACCTTCCGCGCGATCGCACAAGCTGTACGCTCGCTGTCTCCGGTCATCATAACAATCTTCGCAAATCCAAGTTCCTTCAATGTCCGGATCACATCGGCCGCCTCATCGCGGATCGGATCTTCGATACAAATCACGGCAGCCAGCCGTCCTTCGACTGCCATATACAAATGCGAATATTCCTCCGGCAATGCATCAAACTTCTCCTGCATGCCTTCCGGAACCACGCAGCCCTCATCTTCAAATACAAAATGATAGCTGCCGATAATTGTCTTTCTTCCTTCTACCGTAGTAGAAATTCCGTGTGCCACGATATAGGACACCTTCGAGTGAACTTCTTCATGTACCAGATTCTTTTCGCTTGCCGCATCAACAACTGCACGTGCCATCGAATGTGGGAAATGTTCCTCGAGACATGCGGCAACCCGCAACAGTTCATCGCTATTTTCATCGCAGAAGGATACAACATCTACTACGCGCGGTGCTGCCTTCGTCAGCGTTCCGGTCTTATCAAATACGATCGTATCCGCTTCCGCCATCGCCTCTAAGAACTTACCGCCCTTTACCGTAATGCTTGACTTGCTCGCCTGCCGGATCGCAGACAATACGGAAATCGGCATTGCCAGCTTCAACGCACAGGAGAAATCAACCATCAATATAGACAATGCTTTCGTCACATTCCGCGTAAAAAGATAGGTTGCAGCTGTGCCAAGTAATGTATACGGTACAAGCTTGTCGGCCAGATGGGATGCCTTACTCTCCAGAGAGGATTTGAGTTTCTCGGATTCCTCGATCATCGTGACAACCTTCTCATACCGGCTCGAACCTCCGACCTGACATACACGGATGCAAAGCTCGCCTTCTTCCAGCACGGTTCCTGCATAGACATACGAATCTGCCTGCTTATGTACCGGCAAAGGTTCGCCTGTCATCGATGCCTGATTCACCATCGCATCGCCATTGACAACCGTTCCGTCAAATGGGATCACATTTCCGACATGGATCACGATCTCATCGTTTACACGGATAGACTCTGCAGATACCTGCACTTCCTGTCCGTCCTTCTTCAACCAGACTTTTCCGATGTTCAAGGACATGCTCCGCGCAAGATCCCCGACGGATTTCTTGTGTGTCCACTCCTCTAAGATCTCACCGATTCCAAGCAGGAACATGATGGAACCTGCCGTCTGAAAATCTCCACGGAATACGGATACACCGATTGCCGTGCCATCCAGAACCGGAACTTCGATCTTACGTTTTGCTAATGTTTTCAATCCGTTCGTGATGTATTTCACCGAACGGATGGCTGTCAGGGTGTTCGCAATCGGCACCGGCAGCAACGCCCGGTTGATACACCGCAGCAAAACCTTATCTATCAGTTTTTCTTTGTACTCTTCATTCACCTGTCTGCCGGAATTAGCAAGATAGGATTCCGGCACATCTGCCGTCTCATAATGAAACCGTCGGAGCGCTGTTATCATCGCTTCCCGGCTTCCCTCATAACAGACAACCGCATCACAGGTCGAATGATTCACCTTCGCAGAACTGACATGTTTCATGCTGTCAAGATAATACTGAAGGATATCGGCTTCCCGGTACGACATATTCTTCTGTGCAACATGAAAACGAATTCTGCCCCGTATCTCATGTTTAATCACAAATTTCATTTTCTTCCGCCTGCTCTTCTGCTTCTGCCTCATCCTCAACTACCTGTGCCTCAGCCTCGATCTCGCGGTCTGCGTTGATCTGCTTTGCCTCAGCATAGATGTCGCTTGCATTCTCCTGTACATTTGTCACAGTTTTCATGACACAATCCTTTGCACGAAGGACTGCGGCTGTACCATGTGAGTAAACCTTCTTTGCATCACGGCTTGTCAGAAGCTTGATTCCAGCTGTTCCGAACAATACACCTGCTGCAAAAATCCCTGTTTTCTTACCATCGATCTTCTTAAAAAAATTTGACATAATATTTACCTCCTGTTAGTCTAATCTAACTACGTATATTATCACAAATTTTCTAAAAAATAAATATTTTTTTACCAATTCCTTCCAAGTTTACTGCAAGCCGATATTACACTATCTATTCCTAATATAATCAGGTATGTACCTATCAAAAATCCGACTGAGAACAAAGCAATCTGCGGCCAGAATATCATCAACACACCTACTATCAGACCGATTACATTGATGAACAGTGTGACATAGAAATACCTTCCTCTGTATAAACTCCGGATAAATCCAAGATGACACAGCTTCGATACACTATGTGCAATAAACCATAGCGGAAGCAGCAATGTTACAACCAATTCGCCTATGTGCGGATATGCCATCAGCGCCAAACCGGTGATCACGCTGATCACCCCGGCAGCCAGAGCCACGCATGGTGCAAACCCAATATAACGTTCCGTCTTGGCGTAGAAGATAATATCGGTAATTCCGGTCACGATTGCCATCACACCATAGAAGATCGTGATCCAGCGCAGAATCCCACCCGGTGATGTAATCGACAAAGCACCAAGGATTATAAGAAGAATACCCTCGATCAGCTCCAGCCATCCATACCCTGTATGTCTTTTCATAGGGCAGCTCCCCCTTCCTTATTTAGGATCTCCATGAATTCATCCCCAGTAATTGTCTCCTTCTCATAGAGATGCATCGCCAGAATATCCAACAGCCGCTTGTTATCGACAAGCAGCTTCTTCGCCTTCTCATGCTGTGAGCGCACAAGTTCAACCACCTTGCGGTCAATCTCCTTCTGCGTATCTGCCGAACAGCAAAGCGAAGTATCACCGCCCAGATACTGGTTCTCCACGGTCTCCATCGCTACCATATCGAACTCATCGCTCATACCATACCGGGTAATCATCGCACGCGCCAGCTTCGTTGCCTGCTTCAAAGCGCCGTCGCCACCAAACAACCCACCTATGCCTTGACTCATTATAGTGAACAAACGCTCGGCATCAGAAGATGAGAACGCCAACCGCTTCGCAGCCTTAATTGCCTGATCTTCGGTAAGCACCACTTCGCCCTTGCGTAGACGTGCATCAACCTCATCAGGCTTCTTTTTGACCAGCTCCTTAAAAGCGGTCTCAGAGTTAAAGTCTTGACCAACTACGCCACCAGTATGGTATTTGCGCGGAAATGCCTTTAGGTAAGACTCGTTCAACAAGCCTGCATTGACGGCATTTTGAATGGCAGCGTAAGTCTTAGAGCCCACCTTGCCATCTACCTTCAGCCCAGCGCCCATACTATCGTTCA
>USFH01000052.1 GCA_900553925.1 uncultured Clostridium sp. | reverse complement strand
CGGGTTCCCATGTGAATGCCGGTGTCGACGCAGGCATCGATAGTATTATCAAAGGGTTAAATGAAGTGCTTACCCAAGATACGCCGGTGCATATCGCGCTTGAGACAATGGCAGGAAAGGGCAGCGAGATTGGCAGAAGCTTCGAGGAGCTGGCGCGTATCTATGATGGTGTCATTTACAATGACAAGCTGCGTGTCTGCTTTGATACGTGTCACACGAACGATGCCGGATATGATGTGGCAAATGATTTCGACAGCGTGATCGAAGAATTCGACAAGATCATCGGCAAGGACCAGATTGCGGTATTCCATATCAATGACAGCAAGAATCCACGCGGAGCGGCGAAGGATCGCCATGAGAATATCGGACTTGGTTCGATTGGGTTTGATGCGTTATACAAGATCGTATGGCATAAGGATTTCTTGGACGTACCGAAGATTCTGGAGACACCATATGTGAAATCACTTGCAGATGCGAAGAAAGCATTTCCACCATACAAGGAAGAAATTGACATGTTCCGGAGTGGCACATATGATGCGGCAAGAATTACAAAGCTTGCGGAGTAAGTCGTCCGAAGAAACTTAGACATATTGCGAACACACACATGGAGCCGTCAGGCAACATGAAAAACAAAGAATCGAGAGTAGGAAATATGGCAGTCAGAGATGAAATCATAAAGACACTGGAAGAAAACAGAGGCACCTATCTGTCTGGCGAGCAGCTTGCGAAGAAACTATCTGTCAGCCGGGCAGCAGTCTGGAAGGCCATCCGCAAATTGCAGGAGGATGGATTTGCAATCGAGGGCGTGAACAACAAAGGCTACAAGCTGGCGGAGGATACGGATGTGTTGTCTGTACAGGGAACGGCGAAATATCTGGACGTCGAGTGTCCGGTGCGATTGGAAGTGTTCCGTTGTATCAACTCCACGAACCTTGCACTCCGTGAGCGGACGCAGGAGGAAGAAGGCCTGGTGCTTGCTGCGATGGAGCAGACGAACGGACTCGGAAGACTGGGACGGTCGTTTATGTCGCCGGCAAATACGGGAATCTATTTCAGTATTCTGTTGAAACCGCAGATCGCGAATCAGGAAGTGACGCTGCTCACGACAATCGCCGCCGTGGCAGTCTGCGAAGCAATCGAGAAATACACGGACAAGAAACCACAGATCAAATGGGTCAACGATATCTTCATCGATTCGCACAAGGTATGTGGCATCCTGACACAGGCAGCATTCCAGATGGAAAACTTAGACCCGGAATACGTGATCGTCGGAATCGGAATCAATCTGTATATGCCGGCGGAAGGATTCGGTAAGGAACTGGAAAATATTGCCGGTTCTGTCCTGCAGGAGCAAAGCGGCGACATCAAGAATAAGATTCTGGCAGAGACACTGAACCGCTATTTCTATTACTACAAAAACTTTGCGAAGAAGGAATTCATCGCGGAATACAAGAAGCGCAGCCTGGTTCTTGGAAAAGGTATCCGTGTTGTGACAAAGGATGGTGAGCGCAAGGCAACCGCACTTGATATCGATGACATGTGCCATCTCCTTGTCGAGTACGAGGATGGCACCCGCGAAAATCTCTCAACCGGTGAAATCAGTATCCGGCTGCAGTAATACGTGATAACCAAGGGAAAATTGGATATAATATGTGTGTACTTAAAAAAAGGAGACACATATTATGAAGATACTATTTTACGATGCAGCAACCTACGACGTGGAATCCTTCGAGAAAGAACTCACCCATTTCCTGGACATCGAGATCATCTACCACGAAGTTGATATTTCTCCGAAGACTGTATCACTCGCACAGGGCTGCGATGCAATCTGTGCATTTGTAAACTCGGATCTGAGCGCGCCGGTACTGGAGAAGCTTGCTGCAATAAATATCAGACTGGTGCTGCTTCGCTGTGCCGGGTTTAATAATATAGATTTGGAAAAGGCAAATGAACTTGGCATTACGGTGCTGCGTGTGCCGGGCTATTCTCCGGAAGCCGTTGCGGAGCTTGCGATTACACTGGCGCTTGCGGTCAACCGCCATGTACACAAAAGCTACATCAAGGTGCGGGAGAATAATTTCAGCTTAGTGGGATTAACCGGAGTGAATTTTCATGGGAAGACCGCAGGCATCATCGGGACCGGAAAGATCGGTGCTGCAATGTGCCGGATCTGCCGTGGATTTGGTATGCGCGTAATCGCGTATGATATGTACCCGAATAAAGAGCTGGAATTCGTGGAATACATGCCGCTCGAAGACGTGCTGAAGCAGAGTGACTTGATTTCCCTGCATTGCCCGCTCACAGACGAGACTTATCACATGATCAACAAGGATACGATTGCACAGATGAAGGACGATGTGATCTTAGTCAATACATCTCGTGGTGCGCTGGTCGATTCAGAGGAACTGATACAGGGTATCCGGCAGGGCAAATTCTTCGGCGTCGGTCTGGATGTCTACGAGGAAGAGGGAGACAATGTATTTGAGAACCGGGAGGACGAGCTGTTACAGCATTCTATCACAGCCAGATTGCTTTCATTCCCCAATGTTATCATTACGTCCCATCAGGGTTTTCTGACGCGGGAAGCACTTGCGGCAATCAGCCGGACAACCTTACAGAATGCGGTTGATTATGAAAATAGAACCATCCATGAAGCCAATCAGGTAAAATAAATTGCAAGATTATAACAATCATAAGTACGGGCAGATGTATGTATCACACATATATCTGCCCATTTTTGCTGTTTTTATCAAATAGATGTGGATTTAAAAATGAATCTATGATAAAATGGCTCTTATCTGCTGTTTATAGGACAACAAAATGAAATCAGACAGCAAATAACGGACAAGATGCATGATACAGAATTCTTTATAAGAGGGTATGTGTTGTGAATCGAGAACGAAAAAAGAGAGGGAAAAAGGATGGAAGAAAAGAAGCGACACTCATTTGGTGGATCAATCGGATTCGTACTTGCGGCGGCAGGTAGTGCGGTTGGTCTTGGAAATATCTGGCGGTTTCCGTATCTGGCAGCCAAGGATGGAGGCGGATTATTCTTAGTCGTCTATATCATTCTGGCATTGACATTTGGCTACACGCTGCTGACTACGGAGATTGCGATCGGTCGAAAGACGAAACAGAGCCCGCTCACGGCATATACGAAGCTTCATGATAAATGGGGATTCTTAGGTGCTATTGCGAGTATTATACCGGTTATCATCATGCCGTATTACTGCACAATCGGTGGCTGGGTAGTAAAATATTTCTTCGTATTTTTGACAGGACATGGAGCCGACGCTGCACAGGATGGATTCTTTACCGGATTCATCACGTCACAGTGGGAACCGATTATTACATTTGTGATCTTCCTTGCGGTATCTGCATTTATTGTATTCCGTGGTGTCAATAAAGGAATTGAGTCTACATCGAAGATTATCATGCCAATCCTGCTTGTCATGATTTTGGGAATTGCAATATTCTCATTAACATTGAAAAATACAAATGATGCAGGTGAAGTAGTAACCGGTCTGCAGGGATTTAAGATATATATTGTTCCGAATCTCGAGGGACTGACAATCGGAAAGTTATTTACGGTTCTGATCGATGCACTCGGACAGTTGTTCTTCAGCTTGTCTGTGGCAATGGGTATCATGATTACATATGGTTCGTATGTGAAGGATGATGCAAATCTTGGAAAATCAATTAATCAGATTGAGATTTTTGATACGGTTGTTGCGTTCCTTGCAGGTGCGATGATCATTCCGGCTGTGTATGCATTTATGGGAACAGAGGGTATGTCATCCGGACCTAGTCTGATGTTTGTATCTTTGCCAAAGGTATTTGCTGCAATGGGTGCTGCCGGAAATATAATCGGTACAATCTTTTTTGCAATGGTATTGTTCGCTGCAATTACAAGTGCGGTATCCGTCATGGAGGCAGTTGTATCATGTATTATGGATGCATTCCATACAAGCAGAACAAAGGCCGGCACAATCGAGGGAATCTTCGCACTGATCGTTGGTATCATTGTCTGCCTCGGATACAACAAGCTGTACTTTGAGTTTAAGCTTCCAAACGGCTCAACGGCGCAGATCTTAGATATCATGGATTACATCAGTAACAATCTGCTGATGCCGATCGTAGCACTTGCAACCTGTATTCTCGTTGGATGGGTCATCAAACCGAAGACTGTGATCGAAGAAGTAGAAAAGAGCGGTTGTAAAATGGGAAGAAAGCGGCTTTACACTGCTATGGTAAAGGTCATCGCTCCAATCTTCCTGATCCTGCTTTTGCTGCAGACACTCGGAATCATGAAACTGTAAACATATAGAAAAAGGAACCCGGTTTGGGTTCCTTTTTTTCGCGGAGAAAACTTATAAAGTTTTAATTGTATCAAGCAGACTCATTGGAATATTCATATTTCCCCGTCCGATTCCCATCTGTATATTCGGCTTTACAACCCCGTGGAAATCCGAACCACCGGAGATTGCCAGTTCGTATTTGGCAGCCAACGAGCGGAGCTTCTCACTTTCAAAGCGGTTGTTCGAAGAGTGGAATGCCTCAAGTCCTTTTAAACCAAGTGTCTTTAGATATGCTAACAGCTCATCAATCTGTGCGTAACCAAGATGATAGAGCAGAGGATGTGCCAGAAATGCCGCTTTGCCATAAGTCGTTAAGATACGCATAGCAGTCTCACAGGTAACCTGTGGCTTCGGCAGGTAATATTTACAGCCGATGCCGATGTATTTGCGGAACGCGGTATCCTTGTCTTTGCAGACACCTTCCTCGACGAGAACTCTTGCGAAATGTGCCCGTGTGATGACACTGTCCGGATTGCCGTGAAGCAGCTTCTCCATCGTGACAGGGAGACCATCTGCCTGCATCATCGCTACCATTTTCTCATTTCTTCCCTCACGTGCTTCCTTTAATACGGCAAGCTCTTTTTGAAGCTCCGGGTTTTCATAGTCCATATAGAAGCCGAGAATATGAATCTCACGATTGTTATAGTAGCAGGACAGTTCGATGCCCGGCACTACCTCCAAAGGCTTGTCCTTTGTATAGTCTAAGATTTCTGCCACGCCATCGACCGTGTCGTGATCGGTCAGGGCAATCGCGGAAAGTCCCATCCGCATCGCTTCGTCGGCAACCTCTGTCGGTGTCAGAGAACCGTCGGACGCATTGGAATGTACATGTAAATCGATTCGTTCCATATTGCAAACCTCCTTGTGATCGTGTTTGATGTATTATTTCATATCACAGCTTGTACCATCTGTTTTGTTTAGGTGATGCAAAACTATATCGGATAAGCGGATTATTTATTCTTCAGAATATTCAACAGCTCATCCGGTGAGAATGTATATTTCGTGTGACAGAAGTCGCACACAACTTCAATTGGCTTGTTGTCAGCAATCATAGCGCCAAGCTCTTTTCTGCCAAGACTGATAACTGCCTGCTCGACACGCTCCTTGCTGCAATCGCAGACATACGCACAAGGAATGGAATCGGTCAGCTCGACATCATAGCCTTCAAACAATTTCCGTACGATAGCTTCCACAGACATGCCCTGTTTGAGAAGAGCAGTGAAAGAAAATCCTTTCAGCCGTTTCTCCAGCTCGTCAATCAATGCGTCCTCAGCAAATGGCATCAGCTGGATGATAAATCCACCGGCATTCGCTACGGATGTATCGTCGTTGAACAACACGCCCAGAGCCACAGAGCTTGGAATCTGGTCACTTGTTGCAAAATAGTAGGTCAGATCCTCTGCAATCTCGCCGCTTACCAGATGAGTGTCGCCGACATACGGCTCCTTCAGACCGATATCTTTGATGACGCTTAAGACACCGAGATCCACAGCCTTTGCGACATCGTTTGCAGGAAGCATAACCTCCGGTTCGCTGACATATCCCTTGACATGTCCGTTTGCATCGGCAGTGACAAGCATACCGGAGATCGGCCCCTGGCACTGGATACGGAGTGTTAATTTGTCGGTATCATTTTTACACATGGCACCCATCAGCACGCCTCCGGTCAACAGTCTGCCGAGTGCGTTCGTAACAACCGGGCTGGTATGATGTGTAATTCTTGCTTTTTCCACAGTATCGGTAGAGTTGCAGGCGAAGAAACGAACCTGCTTGTTCGCTGCCATGCCACGAATCATTGTATCTGCCATAAATGTATCCTCCTTAAAATGAGTGCTTGAATTTTGTATATATACTTGCGTGTTTTGCTATTTATGATTGATGCAGTGGTATACAAAATTACTGTATATATTGTTTCTTTGAATTCTTGTTTCGTGTTTCTTTCGCGATGATATAAATACGTTCACATTCCTCATCCGCCGGTTCATGTGTGAATGCATCATAGGCCGCAAGCAGGGTAAGACCGGAATCGGTTACCATCTGTTTCATCTGCTTTAGTGTGTACCCTTTTTGCACATGTAATTCCTCATATTTGCGGAACAGGTTATCGTCGGAATCCGAAGGTTCCTTTACGAACAGGCTTAAAGCAAGCTCGTTGATCGCTTCCTCTTCATCATAATAATTATCCCAGATAAAGCTGATATCATCCCGGTCCTCAGCAATCGTCGCTTCGGCTACAACATCCCGGTAATAATGCTCCGTATGGAAGTCAAAGATGAAAAGACCGTTCGGATCAAGGTAGTTATTGACGAGCGAGAATACATGCGTAAGCTCTTCCGGCTCAGTGATATAATTGACGCTGTCGCAGAGACTTACAATGGCTGCAACGGTTCCGTATAGCTCAAACTCACGCATATCCTGACACAGGTAGAGCGATGAAGAATGATTTTGTTCCCGCTTTTCATTTGCAATATCCAGCATGGCAGGGGAGTTGTCGATACCGATCATGTCGTATCCGAAATCTGCCATGCGCTCGGTTATATTTCCGGTTCCACAGCCAAGCTCTGCCAGAATGCCACTTGCAATATCATATTCCACAAGCAGGCTGTGCAGATAGTCCGCCCATGCATCATAGGGAATGTTGTCCATGAGCGCATCGTAGACAGCAGCAAAATTTGAATATGCTTCAGCCATAGGGTACCTCCTTATTTTTCGTAAACACTGACATTAAATTATAAAATAAAAAATAGTGAAAAACAAGGTAAAATCATATATAATAAAATGCGCGATTGATAGAGCGTATGTGAGGTTTGGAGGATTACAATGAAAAATCAGATACAGACAATAAAATTAAAGAAGGAGAAGCGTGCATTTTCGTATTGGCGCATCCCGTTTTTTGCGGGCGCGGGCATCTATCTGGAAGTGCTGTTTCATCTGGCAATTTACCATAAACTCGAAAGCACGAGCATCTATCCGGTTTTGTTCGGTGCCACGTTGGGGCTTTTCTTAGCGGCACTCACTGTATGGCTGCCGCGCATCGGAAATGAGATCATTGCATATGTCGGTCTTACCGTGTTCTGCGTGTATGATATCGTGCAGCTCATTTATTTCCGGATATTTGGGACATTCTTGAGTCTGGTGTCTGTCGGCGGCGCCGGAAACGCGATGGATTTCAAGGTCGTGATGTTCGAGAAGATTCGTCAGAATGTTGGATGGATGTTGCTGTTTATGTTGCCGGTGATCGCACTTGTTTTGCTGCGCGTATTTCTGATAAAATTTGACAAGCCGAAGATGAAAATGCGGCTTGTAAGTGTAGCAAGTGCGGTTTGCCTGTGCGCCATTTCCATCCTTCTGCTGAATGTGCAGGGACGCGCGATGTATTCGCCGTATCAGTTGTTCCACAACCAGTATGTGCTGGAGCTTTCGATGAACAAGCTCGGCGTATGTGTGACGACCGTGCGGGATGCGCAGACGATGCTCACCGGGGGAAAGAAAAATGTGACATTCACTTTGGATGATGCGGATATAGACAATGTGGAAGCACTATCGGATGCTGCATTGGAAAGTGGCGCAACGAGTACAGATGCATCCTCCGTGGCAACCGATACGGATGCGGCACCTGTGTATGTGGAACAGGTTGATCCGGCAGTTGATTTTAAGAAGTTATATCAGGCAGCCGAGGATGAGCAGTTGAAGAATCTGTCCGCTTATTGCGTACAGCAGACGCCGACCATGCAGAACGAATATACGGGTATGTTCGAAGGGTATAATGTTGTCTGCATTACCGCGGAGAGTCTGTGCAAATACGGTATCTACGAGAACTGCACACCGACGCTTTATAAGATCATGAATGATGGTTTCGTATTTGAGAATTACTATAATCCGATTTGGTATCACAGTACGATTGACGGAGAATTTGTAGACTGCCTGGGACAGTATCCGTGTTCCTCAGAGTGGAGCTTTTATAAGTCAGCAGATACATATCAGCCGTATGCACTTGGCAATGCATTGAATGAGAAAGGCTACACAAGCAAAGCATACCACGACTTTGACTTCTATTATTATAACCGGAGTGAGACACATGCGAATATGGGATATGATTTCAAGGCAATTGATTATGGTCTGGATATCCCAAGCTATGTGACATATTCCGATTATGATACGATCGAGGCAGTGTACAAGGAGTTTATTAACGAAGAACCGTTTCTGATGTATTTTATGACATTCAGTGGGCATCTTCCATATAATTACGATTACAATGCCATGTGCCTGAAGAACCGTGAGGAAGCAGAAAAATGCACAGAAGGAATGGACTTGCCGGAAGACGCGGTGGCGTATATTGCGGCACAGATGGAGCTCGATAAAGCATTAGAGGATCTGATCAACAAGCTGGATGAAGCCGGAAAGCTGGAGAAAACCGTGTTCATCGTGACACCGGACCATTATCCATATGGACTGACAGACAGCGGCTACGATGCGCTTGCAGGCAAGAATGTATCCGACGATGCATTTGAAAAACATCATTCCTGCCTTGGCATCTGGTCTGCATCGATGGAAGAACCGGTTCATGTCAAGAAGCTCTGTGCAAGCGTGGATGTTCTTCCAACTGTTCTGAATCTGCTTGGCGTGACATACGATTCCAGAATCCTCGCAGGACACGATATCCTGTCCGATTCGGAAGAACTTGTCATCTTTGCCGACCATAGCTTCAAGACAGACAAGATCGGCTATAACACGAAGACCGGAGAAGTGACTTACTATGTGGACGAAAAAACAGTTTCACAATCCTACATCGACGATAAGATCAAGGAAGTCGAAACGAAACTTTACATGTCCGATGAAGTCATCAACACCGATTTCTACGGCTATGTGTACGGCAGGAAATCAACAAACACCACAACAAGCACCACCACATCAACCGAACAACAAAACAAAGAATAACCGCGAAAAACATACGAAAGGGTACAAAAAGATACGATTTAGCGGAATTTTGTTGTGAAAAGCAACAAAGTATGCTAAAGTGGATTCGATTGTAAATTTTTAATTTGATTCAACCTTCGGGCATGAGAGGCTATATGTAGATTCGAGTTGTTCTGGATTTTCAATTCTAAAGCAGACCATTGGAGCACATCAGCACTTAACGAACGCAGTGAGTTTAGTGTCTGCTATGTGCGGAAGTGAGCGAGAGCGCGTCTGCGTAGAATGAAAATCCAGAACAACTCGGAGAAAGTGTAGAAGTTCTCATGCAGGGAGATAGAATAAGGAGGAAAACAAAATGACGAGAATCGGAATTTACGGATACGGAAATCTCGGCCGCGGCGTAGAAGCAGCCATCAACCAGAACGATGATATGGAATTAGTTGCCGTATTTACAAGAAGAAATCCTGATGAATTGGTTATTAAGAACCAGACAGCCAAGGTGTGCAACGTAAAGGACATGGCAGACTGGAAGGATAAAATCGATGTTATGATTCTGTGTGGCGGAAGCGCAACCGATCTTCCGGAGCAGACACCGGAATGTGCAAAATATTTCAACGTGATCGACAGCTTCGATACACATGCTAGAATCCCGGAGCATTTTGCAAATGTGGACGCAAGTGCAAAAGCAAGCGGACATATCGGAATTATCTCCGTTGGCTGGGACCCGGGTATGTTCTCACTGAACCGCCTGTACGGAAATGCATTGCTTCCGGAGGGAAATGATTACACATTCTGGGGCAAGGGTGTCAGTCAGGGACATTCCGATGCCATCCGTCGTATCGCAGGTGTCAAGGATGCCAAGCAGTATACGATTCCGGTAGAATCCGCACTTGAGGCAGTTCGTAACGGCGAGAATCCGGCGCTTACAACAAGACAGAAGCATACAAGAGAGTGCTTCGTAGTGCTTGAAGAGGGCGCAGATGCGGCAAAGGTTGAGGAAGAAATCAAGACAATGCCGAACTATTTCGCAGATTACGATACAACGGTTCACTTCATTTCGGAAGATGAGCTGAAGGCAAATCACAGCGGAATTCCACATGGTGGATTTGTACTTCGAAGCGGCGTGACCGGCTGGAACAAGGAGAACAAGCATATCATCGAGTACAGCCTGAAGCTTGATTCAAACCCTGAGTTTACATCCAGCGTACTGATCGCTTATGCAAGAGCGGCTCACCGACTTGCAAATAAGGGAGCAAGCGGCTGCAAGACCGTATTTGATATTGCACCGGCTTACCTTGTGAATAAAACAGGGGAAGAGCTTCGTGCATCCATGCTCTAAGATGTACCAGATACCATGTCGCCAACTGAATATGGGCGGCAGACAATAAGAAAGAAAACGAGGAGAGAAGAGAGAAAATGGAAGAAATCGCAAATTACGTACCACAGATGTACGCAACATTCTGGGCATTAATTCCGCCGGTCGTGGCAATCGTGCTGGCACTCATTACAAAGGAGGTTTACAGTTCGCTATTTTTAGGAATTGTGATCGGTGGACTGTTCTGGTCTGACTTCAGATTTGAAGCAACCGTAAACCATGTATTCAAAGACGGAATCGTCGGCGTGCTGACCGATTCGTATAACATGGGTATTCTGGTATTTCTTGTAATACTC
Organism: uncultured Clostridium sp.; assembly: GCA_900553925.1. GTDB lineage: Bacteria > Bacillota > Clostridia > Lachnospirales > Lachnospiraceae > Coprococcus_C. Next base: position 1,843 of record USFH01000052.1, on the reverse strand, counting down.
GGTGTTATGGTCTGTATGATGAACAAAGCCGGTGGTTCGGCAGCGTTCGGACGATGGGCGAGCGCCCATATCAAGACGCGGATTGGCGCACAGTTAGCGTCAGTTGCGCTCGGTGTTTTGATCTTTATTGATGATTATTTTAACTGTCTGACAGTTGGAAGCGTGATGCGTCCTGTGACAGACAAGCATCAGGTATCGCGTGCGAAGCTTTCGTATATCATTGATGCGACAGCAGCTCCGGTCTGTATCATTGCCCCGATTTCATCATGGGCAGCAGCGGTAGCTGGATTCGTAGAGGGAGAGGACGGATTCTCTATCTTTATCCGTGCAATCCCGTATAACTATTATGCGCTTTTCACGATTATATTTATGATTGTTTTGATCGTTAGAAAGATTGATTATGGTCCGATGCGGACACATGAAAAGAACGCTTTGAAGGGCGATATCTACACGACACCGGACCGTCCATATGCAAACGCGGAAAATGAAGTCGTTGAGACAAAGGGTAAAGTGATTGACCTTGTATTCCCAATGATCGTTCTGATTACAGCCTGTGTCATCGGCATGATTTACAGTGGTGGATTTTTCTCAGGCGTTGGATTTGTAGAAGCATTTTCGGGCAGTGATGCATCGGTTGGATTGATGTATGGCAGCTTCTTTGCACTTGTGATTACGATTATCTATTATATGTTCCGCCGCGTATTGAAATTCAGCGAATCCATGTCTTGTATTCCGGAAGGATTTAAAGCGATGGTTCCTGCAATTTTAATTCTGACATTTGCCTGGACATTGAAGGCGATGACAGACAGCCTTGGCGCAAAAGAATTTGTGGCAGAACTCGTGAAGAGTACGCCGGATGCGCTGCTTAGCTTCCTGCCGGCGCTTGTATTTATCATTGCATGCTTCCTTGCGTTTGCAACCGGAACCTCATGGGGAACCTTTGGTATGCTGATTCCAATCGTTGTAAATGCATTCGAGGGAACAAACGCAACGATGATGATCATTTCCATTTCTGCATGTATGGCTGGTGCCGTATGTGGAGACCATTGTTCACCGATTTCGGATACGACAATTATGGCATCCGCAGGTGCACAGTGTAATCATATCAATCATGTAAGCACACAGCTTCCATATGCGATTACAGTCGCACTTGTATCGTTCGTCACTTACATTATTGCCGGATTCTTTGGTAATAGCAAGGGACTTCCGGGAGTAATGAAGAGCCCTGTGATTCCGCTGGTAATCGGTCTGATTTTACTGTATGTTGTGTTGCAGGTGATCAAGGCAGTTGAGAAAAAGAAAGATCCAATTGATGCAGAATAAGAGGCTTGAAATGAAAAAGACTAAAGGAAGTATTATGTTGCTGTTTGCTGCGTTCTTCTGGGGAACGACGTTCGTAGCACAGACAACAGCATCTGATCAGATTGGAACATTTACATTTAACGGAAGCCGCTCCATAGTTGGGGCGGCATTTCTTGCGATTTTGATTCTCGCTCGCACGGGAATGAAGAAGCAGAAAGCAAAGTTAAGTGGAGAACCAGTCGAAAAAGAAAATATAAAACGGACCGTGATCGGTGGTATCCTCTGTGGCTGTGTGCTGTTTTTTGCAACGAATCTGCAGCAGAGTGGTATCGCGGCATATCCGGAAGGCGTGGCCAGCTCCGGCAGATCGGGGTTTCTCACCGCAACGTATGTGGTTATGGTTGCAATCGTATCCGGATTACTCGGGAAGAAATTACATAAGATCGTATATGTGGCAGTTTTTGTCTGCCTTGGTGGTATGTACATGCTGTGCATGTCCGGCGGTATCGACAATCTGTATTTTGGAGATCTGCTCGGACTT
>USFH01000051.1 GCA_900553925.1 uncultured Clostridium sp. | reverse complement strand
TGATCAGCGATGGCGGTACCGGCTGTGCGCCGATATGCATGAGCCGCCACTGGGAAAGCTCATAATCCTCTAACTTCAGGTCACCGCGGTCTAACGCATCCAGAATATCCTGCGCCCACGGAACGAGCAGCCAGACAATCGTACAATGCTCACTCGACACGGCGGAGAGAATCGTCTCCGGCTTTGTGCCCTTTAAGAGCACAGCCTTGCTGCCTGCCACCAGACTTCCCATCCAGTGGAATTTCGCACCGGTATGGTACAGTGGCGGGATACACAGGAACGTATCATCCCGGCTCGTGCCGTGATGCTTCTGCTCCATCTGCGCAGCCTGCGTTAAGCTCTGGTGTTTATGTAAAATAGCCTTCGGGAATCCGGTCGTTCCGGATGAAAAATAAATTGCCCCGAAATCATCATCTGTGATCTCCACATTTGGTGCATGGCTCGAACAATCTGCTACGAGCTGATGATAGCTCTCTGCGAATTCCGGACAGTTATCCCCGACATAGATCAACAGTCTTCCCTTGGAAAGCCGCTCTGCATTTGTCTCGATTCGTCCGATGAACGCCGGGCCAAACACGATCATATCAACCTCTGCGAGCTCTGCACAATATAAAATCTCTTCTGCATCATACCGGAAATTAAACGGCACGGCGATGGCTCCTGTCTTCAGAACACCGAAATAGATTGGCAGCCATTCCAGACAGTTGTACATCAGGATTGCGACCTTATCGCCCTTCTTGATGCCTCTTCCAATCAGCATGTTTGCAAACCGGTTTGCCTTCTCATCGAAGACACTCCATGTAATCTCTCTTCGATACGGCTCAAATCTCGATGGCTGTATCAGCTCGAACTCCTTCCACGAAGTTCTTCTCGTATCCGGCTCATCCGGATTCAGCTCCACCAGTGCAACCTCATCCGGGTACAATCTGGCATTTCTCTCTAGGTACTCTGTAACTGGCATTTTCTCCTGTAACTCCTTACTACTTTTTATATATTTTTTTGCACAGCCTCCATCAAATCACAAACCGAAACCGGCTTTATAAACTGTGCCTTTATTCCATATGGATTTTCAGCGATTTCCGATGCCATCAGATTCGATGTTATTGCAATAACCGGAACACCCGCAGCATCCCTCCGCCTCAGATGACGGATTCCCATAATAGTCTCATATCCACTGATATATGGCAGGTTCATATCTATAAGGATCAACCGGTAATAATTTTCCGGTGACCGTTGGAATATCTGTATCGCATCTTCCCCATTGAGTGCCCGGTCCACGACAAGCCCTCCTTGTGAGAACAATTCTTTCCCGGCAGAAGCAACCTTATCATTCTCTTCTACCAGCAGAACATGTTCACTTGGGAAATGCACATCCTGCCACGGGGATTGTGCCCATCCCGTCCAGTCAAGGACTTCATCCTCGCCAATGACCGCCACCGGTGCTTCACCGTATCTCAGCCGAAGCTGTATACTGATTTTTGTCCCCTTCGTATAAGTTGTCTCCACACGGATCTCTCCGCCCATCATATGTACCAGATTCTGTACGATAACAAGCCCAAGACCTGCCCCTTCCGTATTCTCTATCCGGTCAGAATATTCCCGTGCAAACGGTTCGAACATGATCTTCTGAAACCGTGAGCTCATCCCCACGCCATTATCCTGCACATAAAACTCGTATATTCCATACTCATCATCATCCGGAATCTCCCGGACTCCAAAATATATCTCTCCGAGATACTGCGTATAACTGCAGCCATTCTTCAGAAGATTCAGCAATATCTGTTGCAGTTTCTGTGCATCTCCGAGTACATACTCATGATAGAGCTGCGCCGCATCAATCCGCAGAGACTGATGGCGCACATGCAGGGAAGCCTGTACCATATCCTTCGTATTCCTGATCAGCTGCCATATGGAAAATGCCTTGCTGTCCATCTGGATGCTGCCTTCCTGTATCACATCCATTATCTCCAGTTGTTTGACCATACGGTATGCCGCCTTCGCAGAATCAAGGATGTTACCCACATGCTCCATCACCTGTTCCGGTTTTGATGAAAACGTCTTCGCAAGCACCGCATTCCCGACAATAACATTGATCGGATCCTGAATCTCCTGTCCGATTCTCTTGAGATACATATTCTTGAACTGATATGCCTGCTTGCTCTGGCTATAGGACTGATTCACAGCCTGCTGCTGTTCCCACTCATATTCCTTCGTCTCATTGATATTTTCATGCAGCCAGATCACCTTAACCGGAGTTCCGTCCCGCCATTCAATCACGCGGAATTTGTCGCGGCGCCACATCTTATTTCCATCCACCATGTATTCACATTCTGCATGGTCCGTACTCTCCAGGCGTGACCGCAGCCCCTCCAGACTGCAGAATTCCGTACGGCAGCTCTGATACTCGATTGCGACATACTGTTCCACCTGCCGGTTCTGGCTGCTGTAGCTTCCCATCTCCGGAACTATGATTCCGAATGCATCGAGGCTGTTGTGCAGAACCTCGAACGTATCCTGTTCGAGATCGATCTCTTCGATTAACAGCCATTCATCGCCCATGGCAAGCATGGCACGCTTTAATTTCTGTAACATTTCTCCCTGTTCACCCATATTTCATCCCCCTGATTTATCTATAAAGTACTGCCCAGAAAAAGGTTCCGTCCTCCGCCTGTGCGACACATACACCGAGATACGCACAATTATCCAGATTCAAGATTCCATTTTCATTCGCATTTAACTCCGAAATATATGTATCGACCGCACGCTTCACCGTCTCCACATCCGCCATCCCTGCAAATGTATAGATTACCCAGCCGGTATTCTCCAGATGACAGCGTTCGAGTACAGCATTTCCAATCTCCGAAAGCTTCGTATTCAGCTCGCCGGCTCCGGAATACCGGAGATCCGCGCCCTGTCTGGCCATCTCCCCAGCCGCCTGCATCAACGCAGTATCCTCCGCCAGCATCCTTCCGGCCTGCGCCTGTTCACCTATACAAAGCTCCATGAACTCCTGTGCATACGCGTCGCAGTCCACATCGTCTGTATTTTCATCTTCCAATGTTCCGGATGACGCGTTCTCCTGCTCATCCGTTGCAGATATCCCCATATCTGCCGGTGTGTCACGCTTTCTTGTCGAGAAAGCCATATAGATCGCGGCACCTATGATAAACACCGCAACGACGCCGATCACTGCAGCCAGCTTCCGGAAGTCCCTGTGCTTTGACTGTTCGTTCCTGATATCTGCAAGCATCTGCGAGACTGCCGCATCCGTGACCGACGACGGATTCTTTATACCTGCCGGTTCCGTATCGTACAGGCGATGATATAAGCTATCCGCATCCTGTATTCTCTGTTCCGGATACACCGCAAGTCCTTGCATGATCGTACGCTCAAGCACCGGCGTAATCGGAATTCCAAGTGCCGACGGCAGGATAATATCGTCTGCCTTCTGCCGTTTCAACGCGGGTGCAATCCTGACTCCTGTGATACAATGATATATTGTTGCGCAAAGTGCATAAATATCCGAATATGGGCCTACCTGCCCCTGCGGTGTCACCTGCTCGAGAGGAGAATAGCTTCCCTTCTGCACCTTATCCGCATTGTACTCGCCATAGACCTTTGCCGCCCCGAAATCGATCAGCTTCACCTTACGATCCGACGTGATCATGATATTGTCCGGACTGATGTCCCGATGCACCACCTGCTGTCTGTGCACACCACCCAGTGCACGGATCACCGGACGCATGATCGCCAGCGTCTCCGAAACGCTTAATCTGCCTCCATGTGTGCGCAGATAGTCCGACAGAGACTGTCCACTGACATAATCCATGATCAGATATGCAGTATTATTCTCTTCCAGGAAATTATATACATTCACAACACCCGGCTGTTCGCCAAGCCGCGCAAGCATCCTCCCTTCGGAAATATACTGCTGCTTAAGCCTCTCATACACGAGTTTCTTTTCACCATCACACGGATAGATCGCCGGATCTCCCGGATTCCGGTAACAATATCCCTTCGGAAAAAATTCCTTGATTGCAACCTTCCGCTGCAGCTTCACATCGAAGCCGCAATACGTAATGCCGAAGCCGCCATTACCAAGCACATATGCGATATTATATTTTCCATGATCCAGACAGGTTCCGGCAGATAACTGACAGCTTTCCATTGCATCTCCTTATAACCAGCACTCTTCGTCATTCTACCACAAATGCACCTATAATTCTATCCCTTTTCGTGCGAAAACGCCCTTGTCGTACGGATGCCTCTGTTTCTTCATCTCTGTCACATAATCCGCCAGCGCCAGCAGCTCTGCCGACGGATCTCTCCCTGTAAGGACAAACTCCGCCCGCGACCGGTATGCGCGCAGCAGCCTGATTAGTGCATCCTGCGCAACCAGACCATATTTCACTGCATGTAAAACCTCGTCTAGTATGACAACTGCCTGTGGCACCTTATCTCCGGTCATTTCTTCGGATGCATCATTTGCACCTGTTTCCAGAGGGGAAATGTGTGCCTTTATCCACGCATCCACCTGTTGCAGCATATCCCCGCAATCTTCTCTTGTCTCCGCAAGCTCGCGCGCATTCATACGGCTTACGAAGCCATAAAATACCGACGGATGCAGCGTCTCAGCTCCAAGCCTGCGCAGCATCGCAATCTCCCCGGATGTATCATCCTTCAAAAACTGCACGAACAATACCGGGATTCCATATCCCATTGCACGCACAGCAAGCCCGGCTGCAGCTGTTGTCTTCCCTTTTCCGTCTCCATGATAGATTTCAATCATACCTGTCTCCTTTATGCAAATTACAGATTCGTAATTTGAATTGTTACATTATAACTGTCCCCTGCAAATAACTCTCTTTATCTCAGCCTGCGCAATTCCAGGATCTCGTATATCCTGTCCATATCAAGACTCTCTCGCAGAATCCGCGCCAGCTTGTCAAACTGCTGTTCACGGTATTCATGGATTGACAGATGTTCACTCTCCCCGCGCGTTTTCCCTTTGCGCGTATATAGCAGATTAATAAACGCCTCGCGAAATGCAACCTCATCGAAGATGCCGTGGATATAGCTTCCCGCCACCGTTCCTGCGGTATAGCCAAGCACTTCACCGTCCGGTCCTATAACAAATGGCTGCAGCTCTCCTTCGTTATCTGCTGCCTCCGTCCGCCCCATATGTATCTCATAACCGGCAACCTTTTCCCCGCCAAGCGACGCAAAGGTTCCTTCCGGCATGCCGATATGATATGTGCGGTTCTCCAGCTGTTTCTCCTCTTCGAACACCGTTGCAACCGGCAGTAATCCCATACCGCGCACACCTCCAAGTGCACTCTCCGTCTGCATCGGATCCTTCAATGCCCCGCCAAGCATCTGATATCCACCACAGATTCCGAACACAATCGTACCTTTCTTCGCCAAACGTGTAATCTTCGTTTCGAGTCCACTCTCCCGCAGCCACAGAAGATCCTGAATCGTGTTCTTCGTCCCCGGAAGCAAGATCACATCCGGCTCTCCAAGGTCTGACGGCTTTGTCACATAGCGCACCGACACGTCCTGTTCCATGCTAAGTGCCTGCATATCTGTGAAATTCGAGATGCGTGGAAAGCGGATCACCGCCACATCGATTTCCGCCTGTATATGCGTCTCCGTAAGGCTCGATGCAAGAGAATCTTCATCCTCGATATCAACATCTGCATATGGTACCACGCCAAGCACCGGCTTACCGGCGCGTTCTTCCAGCATCGCAATACCCGGATCTAAGATCTTCTTATCTCCCCGGAACTTGTTCACGATCAATCCCTTGATCCGGTCCTGTTCTTCGGGTTCCAAAAGCATCACCGTACCGATTAACTGTGCAAATACACCCCCTCGGTCGATGTCGCCAACTAAAAGCACCGGTGCATCTGCAATCTTCGCCATTCCCATATTCACGATATCGTCCTGTTTCAGATTGATTTCCGCCGGACTTCCCGCACCCTCGATCACAATGATATCATGTTCTGCCGCAAGCTGTTCGTAGCTTTCCCGGATCACCGGAATATATTCCTTTTTCTTCGCGAAATAATCCATCGCCCGCATATTTCCTACGACCTGTCCCTGCACGATTACCTGCGACCCCATATCGGTCGTCGGCTTCAGCAGAATCGGGTTCATCCGTACAGATGGTTCCACGCCTGCCGCCATCGCTTGTACGACCTGTGCACGTCCCATCTCTAACCCTTCCTTTGTCACATAGGAGTTTAACGCCATGTTCTGGGATTTGAATGGTGCAACCCTGTAGCCATCCTGTTTGAATATGCGGCAAAGTCCTGCTGCAATAAGAGATTTCCCGGCATTGGACATCGTGCCCTGGATCATGATTGATTTTGCCATTTTGTATCTCCTTTCACACGAACCAGCCTGCGGATGAATTCCTGATTCTCACTGTGGGAACGGATTCCAATACGGAAATATGTAGCATCGAGTCCCTCAAAATCACCGCACGCACGAATCAAAACACCCACTTCAAGCATCCGCTCTTTCAAGTCCGGTTCATCGCGGAATAACAGGAAATTCCCATATCCATCATACACTTCCGCAACCAGCTCACGTAGCCTCGGCACAAGATACGCGCGTTCCGCCTGCAGATTCTCGCGTGTCTTCGCCAGATACTCTGTATCCGATAATGCCGCGATGCCTGCCAGCTGTGCGGGAATCGATGTATTCCACGGCTGAAGCCTCGCACGAATCCTCGACTGCAACTCTGTATCCCCGCAAGCCAGATACCCAAGTCGAAGTCCTGCCATACAGTAAATCTTCGTGAATGCACGGAGCACTAACAACCGCGGATGTTTCGCCAGATAAGGCAGCATACTATACGAAGCTTCCTCCTCTAAAAATGGCAGGAAACATTCATCCACACAGACATACGCCTGCATCTGTTCCGCTTTTTCAAGCACACGTAAGATCTGATCTCTCGTAAATAATGTTCCGGTTGGATTATTCGGATTGCACAGGAATACGAGACGGATCGAATCATCCAGTTTTGCAAGCAGACGTTGAATTACAGTTTCAGACTCAAACTGCAGCCTATCCTGTCCGTCCATATCAGCAGCGCGTCCATCCGCATCTTCGCATCCTGCATAACTCATCTCTCCGCCGCCAGCGGCAACCGCTTCCGCATACCCGATAAAGGTCGGTGCAAGCGTGAGTGCCTTTCCGGGAATCGTCTGTCCCAGTGCATACAGAAGCTCCGCTGCGCCGTTCCCGGGAATAATCCGGTCTGCCGGTATATTTTGTGCTTTCGCTATCGCACGGCATAGCTGCTCCGCCCTATAGTCCGGATATCTGCCGGTCAGCACAATTCCCTCATGTGCCGCCTGAATACTTGCAAGCGGCATGCCAAGCGGATTGACGTTAATAGAAAAATCATATTCAATTGGATTTCGGTAGACATCTCCACCGTGCGTATAGTTATATTCCATGTTTTATTCCTCGCATTTTTATAAAACAGATTATTGCTTCACATATCTTTGATTCTTACTATTCGGTTTATCAGGTAATGTCATTCTGATAACTCCCAGTTCAATTGCCGGATTGATATAGTTTTTCCTAAGTGTTTCTTTTGACCGCAATCCCAACGCTTCCATAATAGCATTTGATGTATATGGGATATCATATTCCATCACATCTAACATACGTTTTACATATTCCGATGTTTCAGAGTCTGATTTGCGAATCTGCGCAATCACTTCGTCAAGGATCTGCCAAATCATTTCCAGCATAAATTCAATAAAGCTATCTGAATTACCATTGACATGACATTGTGCGATTGCGTCATAATATTCTGTCTGGTATTTTTCTATCTGACTCTCCAATGGAATATACTCAAAAACATTTCTCCAACGATACAGGATGGCTGTATGCCACAATCTTGCCATTCTTCCATTTCCGTCTGCAAAAGGATGAATAAATACAAACTCATAATGAAATACTGCAGACAATATAAGCGGATGAACCACACCTTCACTTTTCTTCATCCATGTAAATAAGTCATTCATCAAACTGTCTACCATCTGTGGAGGTGGTGCCACAAAAATGCATGTATCTCCGGAAAATACACCTTCGTCGCCTTTTCTGAAAACTCCGGATTCATTGACTGTTCGATATGTCATAATTCCATGTATCATTTTTAGATCTGTTATACTGAACGGATTAATGTCCGGGATATGCTCATATGCTTCATATGCGTTTTTTACTTCCTGAATTTCCTTCTGGTCGCCAAGAACCAGATGACCGTTTATAACGTCCCGGACTTCTGACAAGGACAAGGAATTCGCTTCTATCTTCAACGAAGAATGTATCGATTGGATTCTGTTATTTCTTCGCAAATGTGGTCTGGATTCCAATTCCCTGTGACTATTGATCTTTCCTATTTTTTCAGATATCTCTGAAACAAGCTCCAGCATTTTATTTGATATTGTATATGGTGGTATATAATTTTGCATTTAACCAACTCCATCTTGCTTATTATCTTACTTATTATCTTACTATATATTTTATCCGAATTCAATTAAAAAATCCCACTGACGCACGTTACAATCCTAACAAATGCACCAGTGGGAGTATTATCTTATGCTGTTTTCTTCTTTTTTTCTCTTCTCACAAAGAGGAACGCACACACACCTGCAAAGGCAATCGTCATGACTACAAGTACCGGAATCACCGGAATTGGAGAGACGCTTGCGCGAACAAGCTTCAGTCCCTGATACAGTGTGTATACACCGAAGATGGAGAAGATTGCAAATGCAAGCATGCTAAGCAGTCCGTCCGGCGTCTTGTTCTTCAGCAGATATCCGATCAGCATACCAAGCATATCCGCAGCGAACAGTCCGAGCGAGCAGCCAATCCATACAACCAGTGCCGCACGCATACCTTCATTTGCACCAAATGTGATCGCGGTAAGCTGTGTCTTATCGCCAAGCTCTGCTACAAAAAATGTACAAAATACCGCAAGCGGCGCAAACTTGATCTTCGTCTTACCGCCTTCTTCCTCTTCTTCATCGTCACCGGCAATCGTCGATGCAGCGAAATAAAGGAATGCGAGTGCTGCGATCATCTTGATCACCCATTCCGGCACAAACTCGCTGACAAGTCCGCCTGCCAGAACCGCAAGTCCGTTCAGCACAAGAATCGCAACACCGGTACCGAGTATAATGTCCCTTAATTTGTATTTCGAAGTAAGCGCGATCAGCATAAGCTGGGTTTTATCGCCCATCTCTGCTATAAACTCCGTGAAAAACACCTTGAAGAATAATATCATTTGTCCGAGCGCCCCTTTATCTTACTATGATGTAAACCGCATATGCCGCGTAAAGCGCAACCATGCACAGTCCTTCCGCTCTTCCGATTTTCTTCTTTGTTCCGGCAAAAATCCATGCACATATGGTAAATACGATCAGTACGCACAGGTCAATGATATTTTCTGTGATAATGCTGATTGGGCTGATCGCCGATGCTATACCAAGCACCATCAATATATTAAATATATTGGAACCAATTGCATTTCCAAGTGCCATATCCACTTCATTCTTTCTGGCTGCTACGATGGATGTAACAAGCTCCGGAAGCGATGTTCCGATTGAAACGATCGTAAGTCCGATCAGTGTCTGGCTCATACCGAGATCGCTTGCGATTCTCGATGCAGCATCAACCGTCACATCTCCGCCGACAGCAATCGCGATTGCGCCGCCAATGATAAACAGTATACTCACGGGAACAGACACAGGCTTGATCTCCTCGTCCGAACCACCTTCGATCTCGACCTTCTTACCTTCTTTACTTGCCTTCATCGCAGTCCGGACCATGTAGATAATGTAACATGCAAAAAGCACTATGAATATCACACCATCCAGATGTCCAAGCGTCATACCGGTCTTGTCGCCAAGTCCGACAATTCCAAGAAGCATCAGAAGTCCGGCACAAATAAGGGATAACGGGATATCTCTCCGGATTGTTTCCCTTGCAACATTGACTGTTGCCAATATCGCGCACACGCCAATGACGACCATCAGATTAAAAACATTGGAACCGACAACATTGCTGACTGCAAGCTCATTGTTGCCTGCAAGGGATGCAGACACACTGACTGCGGTCTCCGGAAGGGATGTTCCCATCGCAACGATAGTAAGTCCGATAATGATCGACGGCACATGCAGCCGCTTCGCCACGCTGGAACTTCCCTCCACAAAGAAGTCCGCGCCCTTGATAAGCAGTACAAAGCCTATCACAAGGAATACAAGTACAAGGGCAAATGGGGCATTGTTAATGATTTTTTCCATGGTTTTCCTCCTTTTCTCGTTCAAAGCTTCCGTCAGCTGAAATCCTGCTATCGTAAGTATGGATAGCTGAAAAAAGACTCATGTATATCAAACAGCTGCCTGTGTAGATTATTGCACAGACGGTTGATCAATATACATGAGTCTCATTATTTAAGATTTGCCAGATTATACTCTCAACTTATAATCAGAATGTTGACAAACCACACTTTCGCGCTAACTACTCCCTCATGGACTGTTCAATTATCTGATAAATTTTATCAAATATAGCGGCGTGTGTCAACACGGGAATCCGAAAGAATTACTTCACATAACTGAAAATCACTGCGTAAACATCACCTCAAAAACCGTTCCTCCTGACGGGTTTGATCGGACAGTAATACTTCCGTCATGCACTCTCACGATTTCATGAACGAGTGCAAGCCCAAGTCCGACGCCGCCAAGTGCACGGCTTCTGGATTTATCCACACGAAAGAACGGCTCAAAGACACGCTCCCGAAGTTCCTCCGGGATTCCGTTCCCCGTATCGGCTACCGACAGGCAAACACACTTTTCCTTCCGGGATGCACTTACTATGACCTGTCCGCCCGGATGATTATATTTGATAGCATTCTCAACAAGATTATATACCAGCCTGTAGATAAGAATATCACTTCCGACTATCGTTATAGCCTCACAGTTTCCGGTCAGTTCTACTTCCTTTTCCCTGGCAAGCGGTTCTAAGTCTGCCAATACCTCATCCACAAGAGCGTCGACCATAATCGTCTCATCCCGGCCCACGGTCTGAAGCTCACTCATATCGAGCAGCGTCTTCACCATCTTGCTGAGTCTGTCGTTTTGTTCCGTAACCATCTTGATCGTCTGTACGGTTTCGGCATCGCTGCCCGGGTGTTGCCCGGAATTATAGGAATCCAGCTGCACCTGCATTAAAGCTAACGGGGTTCTCAGCTCGTGTGCCGCATTCGCGGTAAATTGCCTCTGTATCTCAAATGCATCCGAAAGACGTCCGAGCATCTTGTTGTAGGAGACGCTCAGCTGGTTCAGTTCTTTCACCTTGTTTTCTTCGAGTTTTGAATCAGCCAGATTCTGCGCCTGCACCTCTTCGATCTTATCCGAAAACTCACGAATCGGCCGGAGCGCATGTCCGCTTATAAAATAAGTCGCCACTCCGCCAAGCAGCGCCAGCACCGCCGAGATTATCAGACTGTTTTTCCTGTAGTCGGCCTTGTTATTATATACCTGAACAGAAAAATCGTTCGCAAACGCATCCCAATTATCTTCCGGAATACTGATATATATTTCATCCGTATCATCCGCATTCTCATCTCCCCTGGCATCGACAGTCTCCTTCAGAGAGTCAATATAATACACACCGTTCTTATAGACAAGCATAGTCAGACAGCCACATATAACCGCGATATATATGGTAATTATACAGGTCAGTCTCCACTGCAGTGACATCTTTTTCATCGATCGGACTCCTCTCGTATTTTATATCCCTCTCCCACTTTGTTCAGGATCGGATCATATCCAAGCACCGCCTTGAGCTTTCTCCGAAGCGAAGACATATGTACCCGGATGGCTCCGCTGAAGCTGTCCACAGATGCATCCCAGACATGCTCCATCAGTTCCTCCTGGCTCACCGGTCTGCCCAGGTTGAGCAGCAGATATTCCAAAATTCCATTCTCTTTTCTTGTCAGAGGAACGATCTGCCCTTCGGCGTATGCTTCGCGCCGGATCGTATCGAACTTTATCCCACCGCATTCCAGACATACATCCTTCTGCACAAATTTTCTTCTTGTCAGGCTTCTGATACGTGCCTCAAGTTCCTGCAGATGAAACGGTTTTTCCATATAATCATTTGCCCCCGCATCCAGCCCTTCAACCTTATCCGCGATCTGTCCTCTGGCGGATAATATAAGCACCTTCGTCTCCTCGTTGCTCTGTCTTAGTTCGCGCAGAATCTCCATCCCATCCATACCGGGCAGGTTCAGATCCAGCACGATCAGATCATAATTCTCTGCCAGAATGCATTCAAGCGCCGTTTCTCCATCATAACAGGTATCCACCTCATACCCGGCATCATACAGGCTTTTCGCAACTGTATCGCATAGTTGTTTCTCATCTTCCACTATTAATAATCTCAAAATATTTCTCCCATTTCTTAACAATAATTTTACAACTGCTATTGTATAATACCGAAGTCAGCTGGTCAACAAATACAACAAACGAAAGGAGCAATTATATCTTGAAGCGCAGAAAAATATCCCAAATTGTTTTGCTCATCACAGGTATCGCCATGATCAGCTATGGTGCAGTCAGAGGAGAAGCTGCTACCGTGCTGGGCAAAGCTATAAAATTATGTCTGGAGTGTGTCGGAATTGGATAAGAAAAAGAAATCACTATCACAAAAAACTGCCCGGATGCGCGGATGGATACAGGCAGCCGCCACACTGCTTACCAATATCCATATCCCCAATCTGTTTAAGGGCAAAATATACCAGGGCAAAGCAAAAACCGTCTGTGTGCCGGGATTAAACTGTTATTCCTGTCCCGCCGCAACGGGTG
>USFH01000050.1 GCA_900553925.1 uncultured Clostridium sp. | reverse complement strand
TCTTATCCTTTGTCATATTGTAATTACGCTGTTTACAATCCTGACATGCCAATGTAATTTTTACACGCACAACTATCCACCTCCATATTTATTTTTTCACAGATGACAAATTCAATCCTGATTTTTTCGCACAAAAAAAAAGGACCTCTTCCATCGCAAGCTATAGAATAACAAAACACACCGCTAAAGTCAAGGAAAAAGTTGAATTTTTGCGAGTTTTATACTATATTTAATATATCTAGATACGCATTTCCACGGGAAGGAGGCTTTTTATGAATATTGCAAATGTTTACAATCATTTTAGTCATGAACTTGTACCAAAGCGACGTACGAGAACGCACAAAGCCTCTGAATTAAAAGAAGTATATAACAGCATTTCCCGATACAACCAGTCATCGCCGCTCTATCTGGTTTCACTTTCAGAATCCAGGCAGGCACACATGATTGATATCAAGGAACAGGCACTCACCTTGCGGGATATCTCTGATCAGCTTTCCAATCCGGAAAGCGGGCTCTATACGAAAAAGCAGATTTCCACAGACAATCCCGATGCCATATCCGGGTCTTTCCGCGCCCATGCAGCCGGCGAGCTTCCGGATGAGATGACACTGCAGATCGATCAGCTCGCAAGCGGGCAGGTAAACATCGGCAATTATCTCGACTCAGATGCTTCTACGCTTGTATCCGGCACACGCAGATTTTCAATTCAGACAGAGCGGGGGAATCTTCCGTTTACGCTTACGATAGAAGATTCCGATACCAACTTATCCGCACAGCAGAAGCTGGCAGATCTGATCAATCGCCGGCATATCGACATACGGGCATCTGTCATTCAGGAAGGCGGTTCTAGTGCGCTGATGTTTACATCCGCCGAGACCGGCACGCCATCTGCTTCTTCCTTGTTCTTTACATTTTCGGAGGAGCCGGACGGAGATCTAATCGAAGCCTTCGGTCTTGATCAGGTTCATACTTATCCTGAGAACGCACGTTTTTATATCAACGACCAGATTCGCACGTCCGCTTCGAACCACATCTCTATTAATCAGGTGGCAGAGTTTGATTTTTATAAGACGACCGATAAACCGGTACAAGTATATTTCTCGCCGGATAAAAGCCTGCTCGCAAGTCAGATGACAAGCTTCACAGACGCATACAACCAGCTTGTCACACTCTCTGAAGAAAGCGAACCGACTTCCATCGGAAGCCGAAATCTCTGGCATGACATCTCCGGTATTGTAAGCCGGCATGAAGACCAGCTTGCCACAATCGGAATTACCGTCGGGGAAGATCACCGCCTGACGTTCGACGTTTCCCGCGCGGATGGAATCTCGTATGATATGCTCCATACACTCTTCGGGCAGGATTCCGGTCTGCATCAGGACATCGAGAAATCAATCAGCCGTCTGACCTTAGACCCGCTCGCCTACGTCGATCGACTGATCGTCACATATCCGAACATAAACGAAAAACAGACTGCAACCTATACGCAGTCTGTCTATAGTGGTCTTATGTATAATAATTATGCTTAGGTTCCTTCATTTCTTGCAATGTCAGAAAAGCAGGACACAGATTCCCGCAAGGATCAAAAGATGGAGCGGATAAAACATATAAAATATCCATTTTAGTTTCAATCCCCGTCTGCCATCGTAGAAGTGAACAATTGCTGCATCGATAAACGCATATACTTCAGACGTGTCTAACAACGTAAGTACAACACAGGGAGCTGCCATACGCAGTTCCTTTTTTTGTTTGCGAAAGCAATATGACGCGCAGATTGCAATTACCCCCACCGCGCCGTAATCGGTCTGCAATGCATATGCAAGTCCCGCTCCGAGTGCCACGACTCCGAGTTTCAGAATCATTTGCAAAATCTCATCTAGTCCAAGTGCCCGGATTCCCTCGACGACAGTCAGCACGAGCAGTCCGATTGCGAGTGTAAAAAACACATTCTGACTGGAAAACTCCAGGAAATGCCCCCGTCGTATCCATCCCGGGGAAATATTAAATGCCAGATCAAAAGGAATCTCCGAAATAACTGCAAAGAGTAGCAGCCGGCCAGCATATGCGAACCGGTTATGTGTATACCCAAAGCCCTCCAATAGCAGGAAAATAAATATCGGGAAGGACAGTCTTCCAATTCCCCGGAGAATATAATACAAAATCACAATCCCCGTCATGCGTGCCTGTCCGGTCGCATCAAAATTATCCGGATTGTTCTGAAGTGCCTGAAGCACAACCGTTGCTCCAATATGATCGATCAGCATCGTGATCATCGCAATAATCTTGAGCGTGCTTCCGGATATCCCATGCAGTGATACACCAGATACCTCCGCGGGCGACCCAGTCTCATTTTGTATTGTTTCTTTTTGTATTGTTTCTTTCAGAATTTCTTCCTTTTGTATCGCTTCTTTTCTTCCCATAGCCCCATTGTTTGTTCCGTATATATTAGTCTGTCATATCCAGCTCTCCACTGCAAGGATATTTCCCGGTCGTCCATATTCCGGCATAGTTCTACATTGCCGCAAATACCTCTGCTGCCACTTCCGGAAGTTCACTGAACTTCTCGATCTCCGCAACCTTCGTATTGATTGTTCCAAACCCATATTTCGCATGAATAAATGTTGCACCAGCCTGCATCGTCGCATCATAATCGCCCTGGATGTCTCCGACATAGATCGCATGATCAAGTTCATTTCTCTCCATTACCAGACGGATATTCTCTCCCTTGCCCTTCTCGTTATTACCATAACATTCGATGTCTTCAAAATACCGTTCGAAGCTATAATAGTCCAGAAATGCCTCGATGTATCCACTCTGACAGTTACTGACGATATATAAATGATAGTTCTCTTTGAGTTTCTTCAGCGTATTCTCCAGGTCCGGATAAAGCTTCCCACCGTTTCTGCGGAGATACTCATTCTCCCAGTCACCGCATTTTCCAACCAGAGACTTCTGTTCCTCCGAAGAAAGCTCCGGGAAAAAAATATCGCCTATCACATCCATCGTTTTTCCCATCACCCGCTTGATATCCTGTTCTGTCAATATCATATCCTTCTTATACTCGTTTTGAATCACCTGCGTCCATGATTTTGCGACTCCATCCGCAGAATCCCACAATGTGCCATCCATGTCAAATATAATACCCTGTTTCATCGTAAGTCTCCTTTATAGAAATTCAAATCTTATTATTCCCAAAACAGTTTCCACATACACTCCAGCCATTGATATTGCTTGTTTCACCGGATTCCTCATGCATACAGAATATATCCGCATTTTATTATACAGAACTCTGTGCTGCAAGCCTTCTGCTGATTTTCCGCCGCACGATTACAAAGCAGATTACATGCGCACATATCGTGATCAACCAGCTTACCGGATACGTCAGATACAGCGACTGCGGTGTATGAAACCGCTCGTACATGCGGAAAAACGTAAATATCCACAGCAGCCGAAGTCCACAGGCACCAACAAGCGATACAATCGTCGGCATCACAGAATAGCCAAGCCCCCGCAGGGATCCGACCATGACATCCATAATACCACACAGCGCATAAACTGTACATATAATCTTCAAACGATTCATCCCTGCCGCTTTCACAACCGCGCTCTTCGTATAAAATCCGAGCAGGTCATGCCCGAAAAGCACCGCCAGATTACCAAGCACCAGTCCGGTCACAATGACACATGCCTGTGCGGTAAATAAAATCTTATTTACACGCCCATATTTACCCGCGCCGACATTCTGGCTTGTGAAGCTGATCGTACCCTGATAAAAGGAATTCATGGACACATACACGAAGCCTTCAATATTACTTGCCGCAGAATTCCCGGCAACAACCGTAGATCCAAAGGAATTCACCGACGACTGGATGATGACATTTGATATGGCGAAAATCACCCCCTGCAAACTTGCAGGAAAACCAATCCGCAATATCTCCGCGAATCTCCCCGGATGAATCTTCAAATTCGATAATGTCAGCCGGATGCATCCTTTCTCACGCATCATGCAACGGAGTACAAGTCCGGCAGAGATTGTCTCGGAGATAACCGTCGCCAGTGCCACGCCCGCGACGCTCATCCGAAACACAATCACAAAAAGCAGGTTCAGTCCGATATTGATCACGCCTGCTGCCGACAGATAATAGAGTGGCCGTTTCGTATCTCCGACCGCCCGCAGGATGGCGCTGCCGAAGTTGTAGATCATCATGGATGTCATTCCAATAAAATAGATCCGCAGATAGATCGTCGCAAGTGGCAGCACGTCTTCCGGAGTCTGCATCCAGATCAAGATCTGTCTGGCTCCGAGGCATCCGACCACCGTCAGAATAATGCCGCTGAAGACACTAAGCAGCATCGCTGTATGTACGGTATCTCGCACATCTTCCTCCGCCTTTGCACCATAGAACCGCGCCACCAGTACATTTGCACCAATGGACAGTCCAAGGAAAAAGTTCGTCAACAGATTGATGAGTGCGGTGTTGCTTCCAACCGCCGCAAGTGCGGTGTCTCCGGCAAAGCTTCCGACGACGATGATATCCGCCGCGTTAAATAAAAGCTGCAACACACTCGAACACATCAACGGCAATGTAAACGCCAGCAGCTTCGGCAAGATGGCACCGTTACACATATCAATCTCATATTTTTTCTTATTTTTTGTTGTCTCTCCGGACACGATGTTTCGCCTCCATTACTGTAGATTTCCACTCTCAATATTAGGTCTTATAAAATTCTCGTACGCATAGTCCCACAACTTCTTCGAGCCTTGCGGTGTAATCTCGTTTCGTTTCATTACCTGCTCTGCACGCACGCCCCGGTCTTTCCAGTCGAAACCACCCGTACTTGCGGTGAGCATCATCGGCTGCAGGTTGTCCATCGTACGTGCGAACTTCGCCTCCGGCGTCTCCTTTGCCTCGAACTCCAGCCAGATATCATACAGCTTCTTTGCCTGATCCTCCGGAAGCAGGTTGTAGATGCGGTCTGCCGCTTTCTTCTCCCGTGCTTCCTGTGTCTTCTTGCCTTCCTCGTCATAGGCATACGTATCTCCTGCGTCAATCTCTACCAGATCATGGATCAAAAGCATTGTAACTGTCCGTAGCACGTCGATTTTCTCATTTGCATATTCCGAAAGCAGGATTGTCATGATTGCCATATGCCATGCATGTTCTGCATCATTTTCGCGCCTTTTTCCATCCGTTAATTTCGTCATCCGGGTAATGAATTTCTCCTTGTCGATCTCCCGGATGAAATCCATCTGTTTGTCTAATCGTTCGTTCATTTTATTCACTCCGTTTTTATATAAATTATCCATTTTCATTATATAGAAAAGTCGCTTTCCTACTCCATACTATTGTTCTGAAAACGATTCAATACTCGCATACATGGAAGCTGTATATCTCTAACAGGTTTCAAAGAAACGAAAAACATGGCTGGACTTTCGCTCCCTCCATGTTTTTATTTTCGTTTTATGATTCTCTGGTTCTTCCGCTTGTGAATAGCACAACTGCTGCGATCAGATCAATAATCCCCTCTGCCAGATAAAACCAATGATGTCCCTGAATATTCGGGATGATATGTATCACGCTCATCAACGCCAGATACGCGCCGGTCACATAATTCATATATGGCACGCCCTTGATAATCAGGAATGCAAGTGCACCACTGATCAGCAGCGTCACAATATTTCCAACCGAAAAACCCAATATCAGATTGACAATTCCCTTTACGATCATGTATACCCCGATCAGAGACATCCACTTTCCACCTGTCTGTTCCATATCCACACCTCATTTTTTCTTTGCCGCAATACTTCCCTATGAGTGTAACACTTTGGTTGGAATAACTCAATTGTTTTCTGTTAAATCTACACACCTGCTACCGCATCCATAATTGCTTCTATATTATAAGCCGGTGCCGATTGAACAACCGCATCATACAGCGGTAAAATCGTTTCCGTATCTTCCTCCAACTCATCCGCAATCTGTTCCAGAGTCTTCTGTTTTTGCACTTTCTTTATAATCTGATTGATTAATTTACGTGTTTCTCCCTGTTCCCGTCCAATGTCCATCATAGTTCGTTCATGCTTTTTCTCATCATATTCATATAAACTCATAGCAATCACCTCTGCTTTATGTTTCTTCAAGAAATTTGCCAATATGCCCTCTTGAATGCATGCATTCACCGCGCATGTCACTGCTTCTGTAAGGGGCATTGTTCTTTGATTTTCTCGAATTTTCTCCACAAATTTCATATAGCCCCACAACGTAGGACAACTTATAAGAAGTTCATCGTTATATCCCGGATTGATATTCAACTGAACGACGATCAACTCCAAACTAGGATGTTCCTCTATATTTGCATATGCATCGGAAAGTCGATATTCGCGTCTTGCCGGCTGTTTCTCCAATCCATTATAAAACACGATGAACTTTGGATTCGGTAACCGAATAATCCGCGGTGAATAAATATCATCATCTCTATAGAGCAGAGAAAATGTCCGTGCCACATAATCCAGATCCCTAAGCGGGATATTCGGATTTACTGTTGACTGATGCTCATACAGATTGAGCCGCATATCAATTACACACGAAATGTCATTTTTCGCCGTCATGTATATCGCATTTTTCAGAGTTGTAATCTCCAGATCTTCTGGCGATTCATAATTCGTCCCGTTCAGTGCATTATATAAGGATAGCAATTCCTTCTTATCCGAAAATAACATTCGGAACACCGTATCCTTATACTCCCGATTTGCAGTCAGTACCTCTACTGCATTTCCTCTCTTTGTCACCTTTTTCATCGCATGTTTTGTTCTTTTTCTACCCATGCTGTTCCTCCTTTTCTGAGCGTATTGCTCGCTGCGCAGGAGAAAACAACTATACTTTATTCCTAAAAGTCCATTTCCTCTCTGCTTATGTTGTAATGTGAATTCAAAGCATCGAAGTTCTTGGATTCTAAGAATATTAGATATGGTTTCCCATAAAATAGAATTTGAAATCTAATGCTTTTATTTAAGGTAACATAGCATAGCGAAAATGGCAAGTGTTTTTTGTGGAGAACATTAACCGAACATTCACCAGTTTTTTTGCGAAGAACATTAAACACCTGACTTTGAATACATCTATGTATGCACAAACGTCAGGATAAACTGCGTATAACTTCCAACCTCGCTTCGAACCGAGATCTTGCCGCCCATGCCCTCAACGATGGATTTCGTCAGGGAAAGTCCGATTCCGACACTGTTCGGATTGACCTCTTTGTTGATACGATAGAAGCGCTTGAATATATTTTTTAGCTCGGACTCTGCGATGCCGCATCCCTCATCCTTCACATAAATGCGCGTGTACATCGGATTATCTTCGGTCCAGATGTGGATCGTTGTCTGGTCGCCGGAATAGTCCGATGCGTTCTTAAGCAGGTTGATGATTGCTTCGGTCAGCCAGTCTCCATCACAGACGAGCATCTGTTTCTCATCGATCTGCACGTCGATGTGCTGTCCGCGTTTCTCCGTCAGATACGCGACACTCTCCTTCGCCTGTGCCACAATCGCATACAGACTGCACGGCTGCTTCTCAAACTGGATGGCACCCGCCTCGATTCGTGCAAGCTTCAGCATGGACAGCACCATCCACTCCATACGGCTGACCTGATTCTTTGATTCTAAGAGCATCTGCTTCTGCTTATCTGCATCCGGCACACGCTCGTCATACAGGAGATCCAGAAATACCGTAAGCGACGCAAGCGGGGTCTTCAACTGATGGGAGATATCCGACATGATATCCCGCAGAAATATCTTCTCCTGCTGCTCCTTGCGGTTACTCTCCTTTAACGCCTGTACCAGTTTATACAGATTCGTATATAACTCTCCAAGCTCGCCCTGTTTATATGGTTCTGCCGGAACCTGTTCCGGCGCTTCCAGAATCTGATTCATGATATCGACGATGGCACGCAGCTCCCGGCTCATACCTCCGATCGACCGGCGTCCTGCCACATAAGCACTCCCAAGCAGCAAACAGCCAAGTAGCAGCGTCACCCATAACTGCCAGCCACGCAGCCACAAAACAAGCACAACAAAAACGGCGTATATGCTGTATGCAATACCGCCGTATATGAAAAACCGCTTATGAAATTGTTGTAATTCGTAACTTTTTGCCTGCATCATAACTATACTCTACCGCCAATGTATTTTCGATTCCGTGTTTCACCCGGCTTTTCTACACGTTTCATTTTTCAGACATTGTCACTTCCGGAACCGGTACCCCATTCCACGCACCGTCTCGATATAAGCTCCATCTTCTCCCAGCTTCTGCCGAAGTCTTTTGATGTATACCGAAAGCGTGTTGTCCTCGAAGAATTCTCCGTCAACATCATAGAGCTGTTCCATGATTGCACTCCGGCTGATCACCTGTCCGCGGTGCTGCAATAAAAACAGTAGTAACCGCAGCTCACTCGTCGTACAATCAAGCTTCTCACCATGCTGCGTGAGAGTAAATGCACTGCCGTCAAAAGTTGTATTTCCAAATGTCATAACGAGATTCTTATCGTCTTTATCTGTCTGACATGCCTGCGCATACCGCCGGATATTCACTGCCACACGTGCCAGCAATTCTTTTACCCGATATGGTTTTGTCACGTAATCATCCGCACCAAGTTCCAGTCCCTGGACGATATTTGCTTCCTCCGCAACCGCTGTAAGAAATATAATCGGGACATCACATTTCCGCTCCCGAAGTTCCTTGCAAAATTCAAACCCGGTTCCATCCGGCAGCATCACATCCAGTAGTACAAGTGCAACACTATCATCAAATTTCTCGCGTGCCTGAGCGAGATTCCCCGCGGTTGCCACCTCATATCCTTCCGAAGCAAGCGCATATTCAGTTCCCATTGCGAGGGCGAAGTCGTCCTCCACCATCAATATCCTGTGTGCCATATGACGCATTTCCTTTTTATATCCAGTATATTAACGAAATCTATCAAATCAGTTTCCTGCTTTTTCAGGATGCTTCTCCTCTGCTTTCTTCGATGCATAATATCCCTGCTTTTCCATATACATCTTGCGATCCGCCTCTCTTAAAATATTCGAGAACGGTTCATGCGATTTGTTCCGA
This sequence comes from uncultured Clostridium sp., assembly GCA_900553925.1. GTDB lineage: Bacteria > Bacillota > Clostridia > Lachnospirales > Lachnospiraceae > Coprococcus_C. The sequence goes on along the minus strand of USFH01000050.1, from coordinate 3,893 downwards.
TATGCGTATCCAAGCGACATTCCGACCTTCTTCAGATCGCTGTACACCCTTGCCTTTGCTATCTGCGCAGTCAATGCCGCCTCTTCCGAATTGAGACAAACCACTACAAATTCGTCCCCGCCCAGGCGGTACACATAATCCTCTCCGAAACATTCCTGTAAGATATCAGCCGCATCACAGATATACCTATCTCCTGCATCATGGCCATATTGATCATTTATTTTCTTCAAGCCATTCAGATCACACATTAGAACAAAAATGGATTTTTCTTTATCGTAAGTGTCATCATATGCCCATTTGAGTGCCATACGATTCTTACAGTTCGTCAGCTGATCTTTCACTGCCATATTCTTGATCGTGCGGGAGTTGTCACGCAGCCGGATCATCATCGATATTACAAAGTCCATAATATCGATCAGATTCGCAATGCTGACAAGATGATCGGCCGGGGGATTATCCACTCCATAAAATCCAATATACCGTCCGTTAATCTCAATCGGTCCTGCGACCAGAGAATGTATATTCTGCGGTTTCAATATATCGTAGACATCCTGACTGATCTCTCTGTATGCCTCTATATCCGGTATAATAATATTTTTTGATTTCTCGAATTCGCGAAACCATACATCCAGCAGCCCTTCGTATGGAACATTCTGTAGATTCTCCTTCTCGGCTGTGACACCTTCCCCTACCCACTCATATGTGTTATTATAGGTTCCATCCTTATTATCTTCGAAGATATACGCTCTCGAAGAATGCAGGTTTTTGCCTATATATTCAAGGATCTGCTCCAGGGATGACTCCGGCGTATCCGCGGAAGATGCGTATCGGATCATATCTGCAATAAATTTGTTATAATTAATATTTATCATGTGTATTTCTCCTTATCTTTTCTGCATGCATCCAACAATCCCACTAATAAACTGCATATCGATCTTCGACGTATATTATACAAAAAAATCAGAGCAATTTCCACCCGTAATTGCCCTGACATTTTTATCATTTTAATCTCTGCGCATTGCCGTAAGTGGTGACAGCTTCACCGCCCATCGTGCCGGGAAATAGCCCGCAATCGTTCCAAGTATCATAGCCATTCCGATTGCCCCCAGCGCAAGCCCCGGCGTAATCACAGCAATCTTCGTTCCTGCCTCCAGAAGTAATGCCGATGCCGCAATCCGGTTGATAAGCTTTCCGAAAAGCAGCGACAATACAACGCCACATGCGCCACCGGCAAATCCATAAATGCCCGCTTCTAACAGGATCATCACCATTAATTCCCGTTTCTCACAACCTAGCACCTTCAAGGTTCCAATCTCTGCCACCCGGTCATAAACGGCTGTTGTCATCGTATTGCTGATACCGATTGCCGCTACAAGAAAGGAAATGAGTCCGATGCCTCCTAACAGCAGCTCAAGCATCCGTACCGTCCGCATCGCAGTATCGCGGTACTCTTTCATATTGGTTGTCTGATATCCCATATCCTGTAATTTCTTCACAACAAACTCAACGTCTTCCATCCTGTCAACTTCAACAACCACGCTTGAGTATACCCACGAGGTGTATGCATTTCCGTTCTTATCGACCGGCTGGCCAAGCACGACGCCTCCCTGTGTGGCATGCTTTTTCAAATAAGAACGCAGCACATCCAAATCACAATACACGGTCTGGGACTGCTCGCTGAACTCGTCTGCGTCCCCCTGTATCACGCCCGCGATCATCATCCGGTCTGTAATCCCATTTTCATCAAATCCCAGTGAAACCTTCGCCTTTTCGCCAATCCATGCGTTCAGGTCTCCATTTCCATCCTGGTAGCTGGTCATAGATCCTTCATGGAAGAACATATATCCCATCCCATTTCCGATCACCATCTCCGGCTTTCTGGCATGCTCCGGCAGGCTGGACGTATCGGTCAGCGCGATTGCGGATAACTGCTCTGCGGGGATGCCAACCAGATTCGTATAGGCGGTATATTGTCCAACCCAAATATTTGCAAATACTTCATAACGCGGATAGACATTCGCGACTTTGTCAATCTTTGCAAGTTTCTCTATGGTATGGTCCGTCAGGAGCATTTTCTTGTTCCGGTTGTTCTCCGGTGTCTGCACAGTGATCTGACGAATCGAGGCATCGTCGCCATAGCCTTGCAGGAGTTCCCGTTTCACGCCCATTCCCAGAGACAACAAGGAGACTACCGCCACCACACCGATCATCACGCCGAGTAATGTCAGGATGGTACGCGCCTTTCTGCGCCTGATATTTTGAATTGTTAAGTGCATGATAAATTTCATGACAATCTCCCTCTCGCAAATCCATTTACTTTATCTATATATGATTCATAATTACAATTCTAAGCAGACGCGCACGGGTGGCACCCCCTCACTTTCGTTCGGCGGTAAATCGTCGAGCGCATCCTAAATATGAACCTACGGTTCATATGCGCTCTCCTCTCGCTCACTTCATCACGCAATGGTACTAAACTCACGACAAACAAGTTTGCCGTTCGTTAAGTGCCAGCGTGCTTCAATGGTCTGCTTTAGAATATGTAATTATAAATCATATAATCTACTTTCTGTCGGATTTGCTTTCATCGTCATTTGCCTTCTTACGTACTTTACTTCCTATAAACACACCGACTGCAAGCACGCAGGCGCAGATCAGGAGAATCTGCCATGTGGCAGGTCCGGTCTTCTCCGGTGCTTCCTTTAAGACTTCTAGATCTTCGTAATCGACCGTCTCAATATAGAAGGATACATCCACTTTTTCTTCGTGCTTATCGCCATTCCGGTCTTCGTAGGTCACGATGATCCAGTCTTCTGCCTTTGCCATTTCGTCAAAATCTGTCACCTCGATTGCCTTTGCCAGAAGGTCTACACTGCCGCTTTTCCCTGTGTCGATATTGCCGATGTAGGTCTCCTGTTTCTCCACGTGTTTTCCTTCCACACGTGCATTTACATTGTAGAGTGTCCCTTCCCCTAGGTTATTCACCTGGGCGGTAATCTCCACATCATCACCAACCTTCGCATCATCGGTCATGACCTCGGTCACGGATACCCGTTGTTTCAGATATACCGGCAGATACAACGTATCCTCCATCTCAAACGCCTCGCCGGAAGTATTCTCATATTCCATCTTCACCGAAAGCTTGTACGTTTTCTCTGCAAGTCCCGCTACCGCCGCCATGGGAAATGTCTGCTCGCTCGTCTCATTTCCGGCAATCTCTGCCACATAGATGCTTCCGGTTCCGGAAACCGGAATAATCTCGCCGCCTTCGGAAGCAACCGTCACTTTCATGTTTTTGACTTTGTTCTTGGAAGTGTTCTGAATCTCCAGAGTCAGATCAAAGTTATCTCCGGAATAGATCGTCGCGGCTGATACTTTGTAGCCGGAAACCAATACCTTCGGTGTCACCGCCTGTGCGGAATACGGACATACAGTTGCAGCTACACTCAAAACCACCAGAATAGCAAAGATAATCTTTCTTAAACGGTGATTTCTTCTTTGATGTTTGCTTTGTTGATTTTTCCATCCTGACTTATTTGCCATCATTTTCTCTCCTTTAATTCTGCCCTGTTTTTCCTCTGTCTTTTAGACATTTCATAAAGTTCTCTTCACTTATCTAAGTCCGTCTTTCTAACAACCTATCGTTTTCCCACTCACTCCTCAGTCAGCTTACCATCTGTGATCCGCACGATGCGGTCTGCCTCTCTGGCAAGATCAATATTATGTGTGATCAGCACAAGTGTCTGATTCAGTTTCTTTACCGAGTCCTGCAGCAGCGCCATAACTTCATTCCCATTTGTAGAATCAAGCGCTCCGGTCGGCTCATCGGCAAGAATCAGAGACGGGCGGTTTGAAAGTGCCCGCGCGATTGCCGCACGCTGCTGCTGTCCGCC
>USFH01000049.1 GCA_900553925.1 uncultured Clostridium sp. | reverse complement strand
TCCGGTAAATCTGGAGATCTGACCAGCCATAAGTACCAGAAGCTTCGCATCCTCGCAGGCTGGGTTCACTGCCATGTAACCGATACGCTCACCCGGCAGAGACACAGACTTACTGAAGGAATAACAGCAGATCGTATTCTCGTATAGCTTGGAGATAAATGGTGCATCCACACCGGCAAATACGATCTCACGGTAAGGCTCATCGGAGATCAGGTATATCGGATGTCCATATTCCTTCTCTTTTGCACGCAGAATATCTGCCAGCTTCGTGATCGTGGCAGTTGAATATACAATACCGGAAGGATTGTTCGGAGAGTTGATCAGGATTGCCTGAACATTTGGATTCAGGGCTTTCTCAAACTCCTCGAAGTTAATCTGGAATGTAGTAATATCCGCAGGAATCACGGTGAGCTTGGCACCGGTACCTGTCACATATGGAACATACTCCGGGAAGTACGGAGCGAAGGTGATAACCTCATCACCGTCCTTTGTCACGCAGCGAAGCGCATGTGCGAGCGCACTGGCTGCCGCACTCGTCATGAAGATGTGATCCATCGTGTAGTTCATGCCAAAACGCTTATTCAAAGAATCGGCAACCGCCTGTCTCGTAGATGGAAGTCCAAGCGATGGGCTGTAGCTGTGCAGCTTCACCGGATCTTCCGTCTGTAACAGTTCGATCATACGATCCGTAAATGTCTGTGGCACAGGTACGGAAGGGTTTCCAATAGAGAAATTATAGATATTCTCCATTCCAATCTCTGCGCCCTTCTTATTTGCATAGTCAAAAAACTGGCGGATCACGGAACCTTTTCCTGTCATATCCTTATAGAATTCGTTAATCATGATATATTTCCTTTCATTGATGATATTGATTTATCTGTGAAAACGCACTTTGAATTTGTGTATTTACCCGTCTCCGTTTCTGTAAATATAGATATGTTTGGGACTTAGAAGTTCTTGATGTTCTGAAAGTATGCAGCAATGGTTGAACACGATGTTCAACCAAGCCGCCACTGAGCCACGGATGGCGAGCGGAGGGCGCATAGGAATCGCAGATTCCTATTTAGGATGCGCCCGACAACCTGCCGACGAGCGTATGCGAGTGGGCGATACCCGAGCGGCGGTTGCGTGCCTGATCAACATGTATATCAGAACATCTAGTACTTCTTAGTTCCAATACATCGTATATTTGCAGAAACGGAGGCGGGTATAATATACACAAATTCATGTGTGTTTCACAAATTAAATTCAATGTGAGTGAATTAGGAATAAACAGAAAACAAGTGGCGAGAAAAACCGGGGAGGGAATTAATTCGCCACTTGTTTGAGGGGAGAGAGGATTCAAATATATGAAAAGCTCTTACAATGCATACTATAACAATAAATTGTGTCTAAAATATGTTCTAATTGTGAAAAAGTTTTCACATCCTCAAATCCCTGCTGTTTATTCAGCTTCATAGCTCTTGATGGATGCATCAAGCTTCTGTAAAGTCTTCTGAATGGAGTCGTTGATCACACCTGATTCATGTGCCATCTTACCGAACTCATGCGCAACAACGGTGAATCCGCGACCGGCTTCGCCTGCACGTGCAGCTTCGATGGAAGCGTTCAGTGCAAGGATATTCTGCTTATTCTCAATCTTCTTTAGTCCCTGTGATTTTCCGGCAAGCTCCTTGATCAGGGTAGCAGCACCATCAATCTCTTCGTTGAAGGAGGCGATAGCTTCTTCATACTTCTTCTTGCGGTAACCGGCCTCTAAGAGGTTCTGAACAGCGGCAACCAGAATCGCAGCTGCAGCCTCGACAACCTCATCGGCTGTATCCTTATCCAGGGGTCCACCAACGACGGTTGCAACCTCGACATCATCAACTTCAATGCTTTCGCTGAATGCTTCTACATTATTTCTGGAAAATCCAAGCTTGTTGGAAAGGAAGTTACCTTCATCATCAAGAACAACAGCAATCATGTGTGTTGCAGCTGCCCACTGCTCTAAGATATTATCAAGTGCTTCCATATCTAAATAATCATTTATAGTCATAAAATGCTCCTCCTTGTATGTAACGTATACCTAGAATCCATTTTAACCAATTTACAGAGGGATTTCAATAGTCGAACCAAAGAAATTCATGATTATTGTGAATATTGTGGCAAATATGGCAGGAGGAAATCCCAGATTGGCAGATATTTGCGGCCAGGGTTGCATGAACACCCGGTGTAGGGTAAAATAAACGCAATTATTATAGTAAGGCAAGGTTATTTGAAGATGATTCATATATTTGATACACATGCACATTATGATGATGAAAGCTTTGATGCAGACCGTGGACAGCTTCTGGCGGGATTTGCGGCACAGGGGGTACACGCGGTGACCAACATCGGAACGAATATCAGCGCGAGTGAAGAGACGGTGCGAATGACAGAACAATACGAGAACATGTATGGCGTGGTCGGCATTTTTCCTTCCGAAGTTGCAGAACTGGAGAATCCGGATAATGTAAAGCGGTTGAAGGAACTCGCTAAGCATGAGAAGATCGTGGCAATCGGCGAGATCGGACTCGATTATCATTATGAAGAAACAGACAAGGCACTGCAGCACAAATGGTTCGCCGGGCAGATGGATATTGCGCGCGAGTTGAAGCTGCCGGTTGCTATCCACAGCCGGGATGCGGCGCAGGATACGATCCGGATCATGCAGGAATCCCATGCAGAGGAGATCGGCGGTGTGATTCACTGTTATTCGTACTCCAAAGAGAGTGCCCGCGAGTTTCTCAATATGGGATTTTACTTCGGCATCGGGGGTGTTGTGACATTTAAGAATGCAAGGAAACTGAAGGAAGCAGTGGCATATATCCCGCTGTCGCATATTGTCCTTGAGACGGATGCACCATACCTCACACCGGAGCCGTTCCGCGGCAAGCGCAACGATTCGTCGAAGCTTACCTACGTGGCACAGGCAATTGCGGATATCAAGCAGATTTCCGTGGACGAGGTGTATGCAGAAACATGGAAAAATGCGCACCAGATGTATAAAATTCAGATGTAGAGAAATGGAGATAGAATGGAAAAGCTTAGCAATCCGAAGGTTACAATTGAAATCATACAGAAATATAATTTTGCGTTCCAGAAGCGGTTCGGTCAGAATTTCCTGATTGACGGGCATGTGATCGAGAAGATCATCCGGGCAGCGGAGATCACGAAGGATGATGTTGTGCTGGAGATCGGGCCGGGCATTGGTACAATGACGCAGTATTTAGCAGAGGCGGCGGGAGAAGTATTTGCGGTGGAGATTGACAAGAATCTGCTTCCGATCCTTGCGGAGACGCTTGCAGAGTACGACAATGTCACGGTAGTAAATGAGGATATTCTGAAGGTGGATATCGCGACATTGACCGGTGGCAGACCGGTGAAAGTTGTAGCAAATCTTCCGTATTATATCACGACACCGATCATCATGGGACTGTTTGAAAACCATATTCCGGCAACATCCATTACGGTCATGGTACAAAAAGAAGTTGCCGAGCGGATGCAGGCAGGTCCGGGAGGAAAGGACTATGGCGCATTGTCGCTTGCCGTGCAGTATTATGCGGAGCCGTATATCGTGGCAAATGTGCCGCCGAACTGTTTCATGCCGCGTCCGAATGTTGGTTCAGCGGTGATTCGGTTGACGAGACATTCGGAGCCGAAGATCGTCGTGAAGGATGAGAAATTCATGTTCAAGCTGATCCGTGCATCGTTCAACCAGCGCCGGAAAACACTGCAAAATGGCATCAACAATTCGGCAGAGCTCTCAATTGGCAAGGATGCGGTTGTAGAAGCTCTCCGGAAGATGGGACTTCCCGAGAGTATCCGCGGCGAAGCACTTTCGCTCGCGCAGTTTGCGGAGCTTTCGGATCTGCTGTGCGAATAGGCGGAGCGCAGATATGTTGGCATCCGGACATGGAAAATGCAGTCAGGTGTCGTATAATTGTATATTATGTCGCAATAATTTGGTGCTAAACAGACGTCTCTCTGCATACATATATAGTACATATTGTCAGGAGATTGTGAAAATGTACGATGTATGGGGATATATTCGTGCAGCATGACGTGCAATCTCTGCGAAGAAACATGAAGGGGGAGCGTGGTCTGTGATGCAGCAGAGAAGATGGGTGTCTTATATTTACCGGTATCGCGAGTATGTGCGATGTGAGATTGCCGGATTCATCAAAGTACAGAGAATCAGCAACAAGGATACAGATGTGACAAGAATACGAATGGGGATGAAAATGTACAAGGAATATGCGTGTACGTGTTATGCATATCTGCTGTGGCATGGGCAGGCGAAGCTTTTTACCACCATGCAGTTTGCAGCTGGGGAACGCGATACAATCCTGACGAGTGTAGAGCTTCCGTGGAACAATCCACTTGGGGACGGCGTGGCATTTCCGGAATATGAGGGTGTGTATTTTATATGTGATGATGGCGAGATCCTGGCCGGGATCTGGACGCCTGAACAGTATGACCTGCGGCAGGTGCAGGTTGCGGACAAGACAGAATACGCAGGGAAGTCAGAGATTCCGGTTATGGCGGAGGAAAATCAGAGATCTGTAGCCGGGAATGAGTGGGGAGATAATATTGAACCGAAAGGTCAGATAATACAGGAAACGGATATGCCGCGGATGGCTGAGTATGCGGGTGCGGGAATGAAATCGCAGACGGAAGCTGTCGGGGAAATTCCGCAGATTCCGCTTCCTACGGACGCTGCAAACGGATATCAGGAGATGCTTACAACGTACCCGAAGCTGCCGCTTTTTGCAGGAAGCCAGATTGTGGATGGTGTGAAAATCGCACCACAGGATATCGGAAGACTGGATATGGCGAACTGGAAACTGGGAGTGAACAGTTTCCTCGCGCATGGATATTACAAATATCAATATCTTATGCTTGGAACTGTGCGGATGAACAAGGCAGAGCTGCATGTGATCGGTGTGCCGGGAATCTTCACGAACAAAGAACGGTATCTGGCAAATATGTTTGGATTCCGTGTGTTTATTCCGGTGCGGAAGACGAAGATTTTGACCGGGAATTTTGGCTATTGGGTGTCAGAAGTTGCGGAACGTGGTGCGGAAGACGCGCGTTCGCGTTATATGTGATCATACACGCCATAGTCTCAGAGATGTTTCGTATACCGCATCAGATCTACGTAGTGCCCCAGGATGTTCGCGCTCTGCGGCTCAAACTGCAATGGGCGGAAGCCGAGTTTTGCCGCAAGTGTAACAGATGCAATGTTTTCCGGGTGGATACGGGCATCGACACGAAAAATCTTATAGTCATGTTCAAGTACATAAAGAGCCGCCTCGCAGGCTTCGTATGCGATACCGCGGTTTTGATAGAGGGCGTCGATTTTGTAACCGATCTCCGCGTATGGTTCTTGAGCGGTATGGAAGATGTTGAAATTGACGGCGCCGATGATTTTATCCGGGCGGTTTTTTAAGTAGATGTAATAACGCAGGAAGGTTCCCAGCGAATATGCAATGTATTCGCGATGCAGGGAAGACCTGTGATAGTCCTGTGTGTAGAAGGAAGACGGGCGTGTCGGTTCGTATTGCTCAAATGGCAGCCGGTTACGCAGATAGAGGTCTAAGACCTGTTTGGCTTTCGATTCATTTTCCACGCGCAGAATTAAGCGGTTTGTATATTTGATCAGTGGTCCCATGGGTGTCTCCTTTCTGACGTTTGTGACTGCATAATACAGGAACGATTCTTGTATCATGCAGCCATGAGATCAGTATAGTACATTTTATGGGAACACACAATAAAAGGATACGGAAATGAGGTACAGTATGAGAAAATTGAGTGAGGATGAACGCTATATGCGGCAGGCAGTCACACAGGCAAAGAAAGCATCGGCAAACGGGGATGTGCCAATCGGCTGCGTGATTGTTTACGAGGGCAAAGTGATTGCGCGCGGATACAACCGGCGAAACGTGGACAAGACGACGCTTGCACATGCAGAAATCATGGCAATAAAAAAAGCGTCCAAGGTGCTTGGAGACTGGCGGTTGGAGGATTGTACGATGTATGTGACATTAGAGCCCTGTCAGATGTGCGCAGGTGCAATCGTGCAGGCGAGGATACCGAAAGTGGTGATCGGGTGTATGAATCCGAAGGCAGGATGTGCCGGTTCTATCCTGAATCTGCTTGATATGAAGCAGTTTAATCATCAGGTAGAGGTGACACGGGGAGTTCTACAGGAAGAATGTTCTGCTATGATGTCAGGTTTTTTCGCAGAACTCCGCGCGAAAAAGAAGGAGAAAAGCGGCAAAGAAAATGGTGGGATGTCTTGACTTTACATAATTATTTCTATATACTGTAAAAGAATCTGCCGACAAATATTGTTTGAAGGTCAATCTGTGGGCAGATACGCGTGGACTTGTTATAAAATTTCCGTGCAGCCGGGGAGATAGCGGTGCCCTGTACCCTCAATCCGCTACAGAGGGGGTGATGGCTGGTTTCGGGTTGTCTCCTTGTGAGGCTGCCCCCGGTAAGTGGCGTTGATGTCCGGGTCTTGCGCGACAGGAATCTATGAACCGTGTCAGGTCGGGAACGAAGCAGCACTAAGTAGAACCTCCTGTGCGCCGCGAGGCAGCCTGGACTGAGTTAACTGCCGGGGTAACGCTCATGAGAGCTTCACAACACCAGCCGCACGGTTAAAAAATATAAATTACATGTGGTATTTTGGGTAAAAAAATGGTATCATTTGAGATAGGTAAAGGATACCTAACCTGGGGAAGAACAAAAGAATCGGGTGGCAAAAACAACGGCATGAGTGTAAATTATGCAGAAGTAATTGAATATGTGAAGAAGATGACTTCTGAGAACGGCAGGCCTTCGAATTATTCATTCCGCAGCCGGTTTGAACATACGATGCGCGTGTATCGCTGGGCAATCAAGCTGCAGTCCAAACTTGGCGGAGATCTGGATGTGATCGTACTTGCAGCGTTGCTTCATGATATCGGATGGGATGATGAACGCCCACATGGTGAGGTCGGTGCGGAGCTTGCAGTGGAATACATGGATAGCCTGGGTATTGATCCGGAGACAATCCGACGTGTGGGAGAGATTATTATGATCCACGAGGACAAGGATTCAGATGCTGATTTGTCGTTGGAATGTAAGATTGTGATGGATGCCGATCTGCTGGATGAAGTTGGTGCAATCAGTGTGTTGTGGGATTCGATGGCGACGGCGTGTGAGGATGAGGCAAGCTACAAGAAAGCCTATTACCGGATTAAGAATTATTATAGGAACAATAAACCGAAGATTCGAAGATGCAAGACAGATGCAGCCAGAGCAGAATATACGAAGCGTATGCAGCTGCTTGACAGTTTCATCTTCCAGTTGGAAAAGGAATTATTTTAGAAAAAGCTGTTACGTTTTGTGACAGCTTTATTTTTTAGAAGAGGTTAATGATAAAGGAACTATCAAGTTGGAAAAGAAACGATCGTTAGGTGTGAATTTCATATTTAATATGATGCGTACGATGATGGGGGTGATTATACCGCTCATTACATTTCCGTATTCTTCCAGAGTCTTAGGACCGGAAGCGCTCGGAAAGGTTGATTATGCGCAGGCGAACATGACGTATTTCACATTACTGCAGGCGTTTGGGATTGGTGGTTATGCAATCCGTGAAGGTGCACGTATCCGGGATGACCGAAAGAAGATGGATGACTTCGCGAGCGATATGTTGTCAATCAACCTGATTACTTCTGCAATTGCCTATGCACTTTTTTTTGCTGCACTTGCGTTACCCAAGCTTGCGGGATACCGGACATTGATGCTGTTGTTCTCAACAACAATTATCCTGTCGACGATTGGTGTTGAGTGGCTGTATAATATTTATGAGGAGTATCAGTATATTACGATACGGTCGTTCTTCTTCCAGATTGTGTCGGTGGTTATGCTGTTTACGTGTGTCAAGTCAGAGGATGATTACATGATTTACGCACTGACGATGGTAATCTCCAGTGTCGGTTCCAATATCATGAATTTCATTCGTGCAAGAAAGTATGTGACGTTTCATTTCCATATAAGCAGGGAATTGTGGCAGCACATAAAACCGATGTCCTATATCTTTCTGCTTGATGTCGCATCGTCGGTGTATCTCGTCATGGATCGTTCCATGCTAGGGTATATCACAGGGGATGATGGTGAGGTTGGCTTGTATGCGGCGGCAATCAAGATTGCATCGGTTTTGACATCCTTTTTTGGTGCGTTAAATGCGGTGATCCGACCGCGCGTGGCATATATGATGGAGCGCGATGAGGAGCAGGCGGAGAAGCTGAATGACCTGACGGCGCGGTTGATTCTGCTGTTCAATATTCCGATGGCGATTGGCATGTTCTGTCTGAGCAGACAGGTGCTGCATTTGTTCGCGGGAAGTAAATACCTTGATGTCACGACAACGATGCAGGTGTTAATGTTGAACGTCATTGTAGCAACGTTTAATGGATTCCTGATCAACCAGTTGTTCATCGTACACCGGAAGGATCGGTGGGCATCGACCGGTGTTGTGATCGGGGCAATCACGAACATCTGCCTGAATGCGGTCACGATACCACTTCTCGGAAAGTTCGGAGCGGCGGTAAGTACGGTGCTGGCAGAATGTGCAATTTTCCTATATGCGAGCATCAAAGGACGGCATATGTATCCTGTGACGCGGTTGGGAAAGCAGGTGATACAGAGTGTGATTGCATGCATTCCGATCGTAGCGGTATTTGAATTGTGTAAGGCGAAGATCACTTCGGATCTTGTGACAATTGCACTGACCGTAGTGGGCGGTGCGGCCGGGTATTTCCTGATTATGATATTGTTCCGGAATCCATTGGTGTTGGATGGAATCGAGAAGATGAAAGAGCGGTTCTCAAGAACACCTGTATAAGAAATGGGAGAAAATAAATCCCCTGAACATCCTGTCTGGTTATGGCAGATCAGAGAAGATGTTCAGGGGTTTTTGATTTTATTTGCCGGCTAATTCGTCGAGCATATCGCAGATCATCGTGATGGCATCGGACTTGGTAGAAAGCTCCATTGCCTTGATGTAATGATCATGGTTGTTGTAGACTTCGCCAATTGCTGCAAGTAATGTGTCGTTCGACAAGTTTTCTTCCTGCAGCATCTTTGCGTAACCATGTTTCTCGAAGGATTGCGCATTTAAGATCTGGTCACCACGGCTTGCGGCAAGTGATAGCGGAATCAGAACACTTGGCTTGCGGAGTGCTAAAAGTTCACAGATTGCATTCGCTCCGGCACGGGAGACAACAATGTCTGCTAATGCAAGTAAGTCGGCAAGCTCCTGCTTGATATAGTCAAACTGTACATAGTGCTCGGTTCCGATGTAGCTCTCGTCGATATTACCTTTTCCGCAGAGATGAATGATGTTGTATTTCTTCGTTAATTCCGGAAGACATGCGCGGATGGCTTCGTTTACGCGGACACTTCCGGAGCTTCCTCCGATTACGAGAAGCGTCGGGCGCATTTCCGTAAATCCACAGAAGGTCATCGCTTTTACAGCATCACCGGCGAAGAGCTCCTGACGGATCGGTGTACCCGTGACAACGGCTTTCCCGGCTGGGAGTGCCTCTAATGTCTCAGGGAAGTTGCAGCAGACCTTGGACGCTTTCGGAATACTGATCTTGTTGGCGAGTCCCGGCGTCATATCCGATTCGTGAATGACACATGGAATCTTCTTCGCGCTTGCGGCGAGGACAACGGGAACAGATACAAAACCACCCTTGGAAAATACAACATCCGGCTTTATATCCTTCATCAGTTTCTTCGCTTCGTTGAAGCCTTTGATTACGCGGAATGGATCGGAAAAATTCCGCAGGTCAAAATAGCGGCGCAGCTTTCCGGTTGCAATTCCGTGATAGGGAATGCCCATATCTTCAATCAGTTTTTTCTCCATTCCATCATAGGAGCCGATATACTGAATATCATATCCGCGCTCCTTCAGGGTTGGAACGAGTGCCATATTGGGTGTTACATGACCAGCGGTTCCGCCGCCGGTTAATATAATACGCTTCATGAATGGTTAATCCTCCTGCTTCTACCTTTAACCTATGCGTGAAGTGCCTGCTTTAATGCCTGTGCAAGCTGATCCGGACAGGAAGTATTCTTGAATCCGCACGTTGTGCCTTCCAGCCGTTTGATAACTTCCTCCGCGTCCATGCCCTCCACAAGCTGGCCGATGCCCTTCAAGTTACCGTTACAGCCGCCTGTAAACTTCACGTTGTGCACTTTGCCGTCTGTAACTTCAAATTCTATCATCTGGGAACAGGTTCCTTTCGTCTTATATGTCATGGTATATCATCCTTTCTCATGTGTAACAATATAATTAATCTTCCCTATTATAGCATAAATATAACGTTCCTTAAACCTATATTTTCTGTCATATTTGCAGAGATTTTTACGACCGAACAGGGGTTGATTTCTGAAGTTCACCTTCTCTATAATCGCGGATAAACAGTGAGGGGAAGACAAAACGTTCACAGGAGAAGGATGGATTTCCGCGTGTGAAATTTTGAAAGCTCCGTGCTGCAAATGGGCAAAGAGTTTGTCAAAATCAATGGAGGGATTGTTGTATGCTGGAACGAATCATGGGGATGTCAACCGGAGTCTACATATTGTGGGGACTGGGGGTGTTGGGAGTACTCCTGAAATTTTTTGCGAATGCGTATATACGGGGAATGGTACGGGCATCTGGGGACCTTGGAGACACAAAGCGGAAAAAGCTTCGGAATATGTGCAAGAAATATGAGAATAAGAAGAGCTTCGGCCTGTGCGGAGGGGACGAGGAGGCGTATGCAGAAAGCTTCGTGCGCGGGCTCCGGTTTTTGACGCGGCCGATGGAATTCTGGAACCGGAGCGGCACGGTGTTGTCGCTTGTGGTATGTGGCACAATGGCGGGGGCATATCTTTATTATGATCCGAGCTGGAGAGGCAGCCCGGACATGCAATTCTTCTTAGCGAACAGTATTCTGGTTTGTGCATGTTTACTCGTGCTTGATCATATATTGGTAATAAATAATAAGGTGGAAATCCTGAAAGCGAATATCCGGGGATATCTGGAGCGCATCCCAAAACCGCGGGAGGAACCGCGGGCACGTGTGGAGCCATTTGCAATTAAGAAGGTGGCAGCCCGGACCGGGAAGGAAGACGAAGCGCCGAAGGAACCGGCAGAGCCATCCGGAGAGGGAACGGATGACGGAAAGGCCGCTTCGGATCCGGTACCGGACAAAGAGAGTGCAGCGAGCGAGGAGACGCTGAACCGCTTTCTGGAACAATTTTTTTCTGGATGAGAAATTATCGTGTAGGAAATGAAACAGAGCATCAATCGCGTTTTATTGGGAAATGGAAGGGAGTGGTTTGCCTTGCAGGGCTTCTGATCTGTCTGGCAGTTGGTGGTTTTAGCAGTGTTACATATGGAGCGTCCGCGGGGGAGGCGGATGGTAGTGAATCGGAGCAAGTGGATACATCCGGGAATCCGACGAGTGATGTGGAAGATGGGTTGACTGGTACAACCGAAGGATATGCGGAGCAGGAGGATGGAGCGCATCCGATTCAAAGTATGTTTGACAAGTGCAGGAAGGTTTTCTGCAGGTATCAGACATACCCGATTGAAAATCATTTGAAAGAAAGGGAGGCTTATCAAGGCCTTGATAACACCAAGCTTTCCTGGTGGTTCCGGAGGGATATGAACCACGGGCCAAGCGGGTGTGATGACACGATCGATATCGCGGAATACGATGGGTATTACCTGGATTCGGATGCTTCTTCCCAAAACGAGAAAGTTTTATACCTCACCTTTGATTGCGGGTATGAGAATGGATATACCGGGCAGATGCTCGACATCCTCAAAAAGGAAGATGTTCCGGCGTGCTTTTTCGTGACGCAGACATACATCCGGGATAATGTGGATCTTGTGAAACGAATGAAAGAGGAAGGACACCAGGTGGGGAATCATACCATCTACCATATATGCATGCCGGATAAGTCCTATGAGGAGATTGTGCAGGAAGTCAATGGATGCGCGGATTATATGAAAGAGGCAACGGGATATGCGATGGACCCGTACTTAAGGCCGCCATGCGGCGAGTACAGCGCACGGACACTGGCAATCACCCAGGATCTTGGTTTCAAAACTATTTTTTGGAGCATGGCATATATGGATTTCGATGTGAACAACCAGCCGGGGGTTGATTTCGTAATCGACCATTTCAATAAATATCATCACAGCGGGGCAATCATTCTGATGCACAACGTATCGTCATCGAATGCTGGGGCGCTGGAAAAGGTGATTGCAAACCTGAAGGCAGAGGGGTATCGGTTTGCAAGTTTGAATGAATTGCAATAATCTTGGTAATGACTCCGGGCATTGTACTGTATTATATTCTTAGCAGACGCGCTCTCGCTCACTTCCACACGCAGTGGTACTAAATTCGCGCCAACAAGTTGTCGCTTATTAAGTACCAGCGTGTTCCAATGGTCTGCGTAAGAATTATAATACAGCACAATGCCCGTTTGTGTTATTGGCAAATTGCTTATAGCAATTCGTGAAACTATGCTTGTCTTGTATTTATGCTCCAATGGTCTGCGATTAAATCAATATTATCCACAACCCGATTTACGTTTGCGTAGATGCAATCCTGTGTTTGTGATAGGGATTGCAATTCGTGGAACTGTGTTTGCCTTGCGTTTATGAATTTTTTGATTTTGGCTGAATGAAATTCTGTGGGCTGGGTATACTTCTCTATGTAACAAATTACAAGGGCAAGGGAACTTGCGAACAAAAAGGAGATCAGTTATGGCAGGAAAGAATTATCAGTCAGACGAGCAGAAGAACAAGCAGACAAATTATACAGGAAGCAATCAGTCCAATAAGGAAACTGCTTCCAACAGCAAGATGAAGAATAGTCAGAAGAACAGCCAGAAAAATAATTCAAGTAACAGTACAGACTGTTACTAAGACCCCCTCCGA
>USFH01000048.1 GCA_900553925.1 uncultured Clostridium sp. | reverse complement strand
CGACCTGCCGCCGAGCGGAGGCGAGGGGGCGATACCCGAAAAGGTGCCTGTAGTAAGTGAGGAGGTGAGCCAGCATGCGTAATCAAAGAGGAAAAGGACCGGAGAATCCGGGCAGACTTCTGAAGCGGTTGATGGGAATGCTCATGAAGCATTATGGCGCAGCGATTATTATCGTGGCAATCTGTATCATCATCAACGTTCTTGCAAATGTACAGGGAACGATGTTCATGCAACGGTTGATCGACGACTACATTACACCGCTGTTAAAGAGTGAGACGAAGAATTACACACCATTGCTCCATGCGATCGGACGTGTCGCATGCTTCTATGGGATCGGAATTATTGCTTCGTATTCCTATAACCGAATCATGGTTAATGTCACACAGGGAATGCTGAAAACATTCCGTGATTCGATGTTCACGAAGATGGAGCAGCTTCCAATCAAATATTTTGACACCCATGCGCACGGCGATATCATGTCCATGTATACAAATGATACCGATACGCTGAGACAGATGATCAGCCAGTCGATGCCACAGCTTTTCAATAGTGCGATTACGATTATCAGTACGACCGTTTGTATGTTTATGCTGAACATTCCGCTTACGGCGCTGACATTTTTCATGGTCGGAATTATGCTGGTACTGACAAGAAAGATCGGCGGACTTTCCGCGAAGCATTTCATTGCGCAGCAGAAGGATATTGGTACGGTCAATGGTTATATCGAAGAGATGATGCAGGGACAGCGTGTGGTTAAGGTGTTCTGCCACGAGGAAGAGAGCAAGGAAGCATTTGACAAGCTGAACGATGCTTTGTGCGAGAGCTCCTATAAGGCGAATAACTATTCGAATATTTTAGCACCGATCAATGCACAGCTTGGAAATATCAGCTATGTGCTCTGTGCAATCGTTGGAGGTGTACTGGCGATTGGAAATGTCGGCGGATTCACGCTGGGCGGACTGGCAAGCTTCCTGACCTTCAACAAGAACTTCAACATGCCGATCAACCAGATCAGTATGCAGATCAATGCAATCGTGATGGCACTTGCCGGAGCGGAGCGAATCTTCAATCTACTGGATGAGGAGCCGGAAGTGGACGAGGGCTATGTCGAGCTTGTGAATGCAAAGCGCGAAAATGGACAGCTTGTGCCAAGTGAGAAGCGTACCGGACTCTGGGCGTGGGCGCACAAGCATACAAATGGTGATCCGACAACCTATGTGGAGCTGAAGGGTGACGTCGTATTTGACGACGTGGACTTCGGATATACCGATGATAAGATTGTGCTGCACAATGTTTCGATGTTTGCACAGCCGGGACAAAAGCTTGCGTTCGTCGGCTCGACCGGAGCTGGAAAGACGACGATCACGAATCTGATCAATCGGTTCTACGATATTCAGGATGGAAAGATCCGGTATGATGGCATCAATATCAACAAGATTAAGAAAGCCGATCTGCGAAGATCACTCGGCATCGTATTGCAGGATACGCATCTGTTCAGCATGAGCGTGCGGGAGAATATCCGCTATGGACGGCTTGATGCAACGGATGAAGAAGTCGAGGCAGCCGCAAAGCTTGCAAATGCCGATGGATTTATCCGTCGTCTGCCGCAGGGCTATGATACCGTTTTGACTGGCGACGGCGCAAACTTAAGTCAGGGACAGCGGCAGCTTCTCGCCATTGCGCGGGCGGCAATCGCCGATCCACCGGCGCTTATCTTAGATGAAGCGACAAGCTCGATCGATACACGAACCGAGCGCCTGGTACAGGATGGTATGGACAAGCTGATGCATGGAAGAACAACATTTGTAATCGCACATCGGTTGTCCACGATCCAAAACAGCGACTGTATTATGGTACTTGAACAGGGACGAATCATTGAACGTGGAACACACGAAGAACTGCTTGAAAAGAAGGGCAGATATTACCAGTTGTATACCGGAAATGCAGTGCTGGCGTAGGAATATTAACAGTCATGGGCTTTGTGCTCGTGGCTGTTTTTTGGTTTTGGAGTGGAAGTAGGAGCAAAGTAAGCGGAAAAGGGAAGGTTGCTCCAAGTGGGGAATTTGATGGAGAACGGAAGTAGGAGCAAAGTAAGCGGAAAAGGGAAGGTTGCTCCAAGTGGGAAATTTATTGGTAAGTGGAAGTAGGAGCAAAGCAAGCGGAAAAGAGAAGGTTGCTCCAAGTGGGGAATTTGATGGAGAGTGGAAGTAGGAGCAAAGTAAGCAGAAAAGGGAAGGCTGCTCCAAGAGGGAAATTTATTGGTAAGTGCAAGTAGGAGCAAAGTAAGCAGAAAAGGGAAGGCTGCTCCAAGAGGGAAATTTACAAGAATGAAAAGATAGCAGAAAACTTTACCAAGGAAGACGGAAGTAGTAAAATAAAAAAATAATCTTAGAAAATATACAAAAGTTCCCTTGATTGGAGATAGAAGATGCCATTTAAGATAGTCAGAAATGATATAACGAAGATGCGGTGCGATGCGATCGTGAATACTGCGAATACAAAACCAATTATAGGAAGTGGCTGCGATTATGCGGTCTATAAGGCAGCGGGAAAGCGACGTTTGTCAGAATACCGGCAGAAAAATATCGGTGAGGTCCCGGAGGGAGACGTATTCCTGACACCGGGATTCCGGTTGCCGGCGCATTCTATCATCCATGCGGTCAGCCCGCTTTATATTGACGGAGCGCATGGCGAGGAAGAAAAGCTGAGGGACTGTTATCGGAAGAGTTTATCGCTGGCGTGGGAACAGCAATGCCGGTCCATTGCATTTCCTGTGATTTCTACCGGAAGCTTTGGCTATCCGAAGGAAGAAGGTATCCGCATTGCTGCGGATGAGATTCAGGCATTTTTGCAGAATCATGAGATGCTTATCTACCTGGTTGTATTCGATGCGCAGTCAGCAAGATATGGAAAACGATTCGACAAAGACCTGCAGGCATATATTGACGAGAACTATGTCGATGCAAAACATCATGAAGAATATGGCATACAGACGATGGCGTTGCGGCGTGACTTGGACGATGCAATCTGTCAGCCAGGTGAGACGAAACTAGACGATGCACCCTGCCAGCCTGATGGGACGGACTTGGACGATGAATCGTTTTCGCCTTATGAAGACGATCTGTATGAGGAGGATTCCGAGGAAGAAAATGAGTTCACAGAACTGCATGAGAGCAAATTAGAAGAGCGTATGAAACATCTGACGGATTCCTTCTCGGAATATCTGCTCTATCTGATTGAAGAGAAAGGCATGACGAATGCAGATGTCTACAAGCGGGCGCTCGTGGATAAGAAGACATTTTCGAAGATAAAAAATCATGCAGATTATCATCCGCAGAAGATGACTGCAATGTGCCTGTGTATAGGGGCGAAGCTCAATTTGGATGAGACGAGAGATCTGCTTGCGCGTGCAGGATATGCATTAAGCCCGTGCGATAAGACGGACATTATCTTCTCTTATTTCATAGAGAATCAAATCTACGATATGATCGAGTTGGATATCCAGTTAGAGGAGCATGGACTTTCATGCCTGATCTGATATATTGACAGAGAAACATGGACTTCTGTGTCTGATCAAATATATTATATAGGGTCGCTTGTGTGGCGACCTTATTTTTTATGCTTTGTGATATGATTCCTTCAACAACAAACAAAGCAACTGATAAAAACGATTGGCAGATATAAGCATATAGGCTTGAATGCATGTATGCTGCATATCGAAAATATCAGAAGGATGAAATGGAGGTAATCATTATGAAGAATTTGACAGAATTGGTATTTATCTTAGACAGAAGTGGATCAATGAGCGGGCTTGAGTCGGACACGATAGGCGGATTCAACAGTATGATCGAGAAGCAGAAGAAGGAAGCAGGCGAAGCGCTTGTATCGGTCGTATTGTTTGACGACCAGACAGAGGTGATCTATGACCGGGCGGACATCAGGCAGATTCAGCCGATGACAGACGAGCAGTATTTTGTGCGGGGCTGTACGGCATTGTTAGATGCAATCGGTGGTGCAATCAGTCATATCAAGGATGTACGCAAGCGTATGCCGGAGTCGGAACGCCCGGAGAAGACAATCTTCATTATCACGACAGATGGTATGGAAAATGCAAGCCACAGATATAATTATGCGAAGATCAAGAAAATGATTGAGAAACGGCAGGCGAAAAACTGGGAATTTATCTTTCTTGGAGCAAACATCGATGCAGTCGCAGAAGCAGGACGCATGGGAATCAGAGCCGGCCGTGCCGTCAATTACCATTGTGATGCTGCCGGAACAGCACTCAATTACAAGGTATTAAGTCAGACCGTAGCCATGATGCGCAGCTGCGAATCCGCGCAGGATATGACAGATTTCCTAGATGAAGAGGATTGCTTCGAGGAGATTGAGGAGGATTATGCAAGGAGGAAATAGTCTAAGAGGTTAGACTATACATCCCCATCAACCCAGCCAGAAACACCACATTGACAACCGTAAACCATAGAAAATATTTCCCCTTTTTGCCCGGATATTCCCGGGCAATTTGTTTATAAGATATCAGGCTTGCCATCGAAGCGATGAGCGTGCCAAGTCCACCGAGGTTGGTGCCGATGATAAGTGCTTTGTAATTTGCGGTAAAGCCGGACAGCAAAAGGGCAGTTGGCACGTTGCTGATAATCTGGCTGGCACCGATTGCAATGTATGTTTCCCGTCCGGTAATGATGCTTTCAAGGAAGGACTGGAAAGCAGGCACGCGCTCCATATTTCCGATGAATACAAAAAATCCGATAAATGTGCCGAGCAGTGCGTAGTCTACGTGAAGCAGAGTTTTTCGTGACACAAGCAGGAACAGTACAAGAATAATCACGAACAGGATGCGGATGTCCAGAAGCTTTGCAACATTCAACAGGCACAGCACAAATGCGATGCTGTAAAGGATGATTTGCCTTTTCGGAAGTTTAACTGCATGGTCGTTCCGATCGATTACAATGGCATGCTGTTTGATGAAGAACATGGAAATCAGGATTCCAAGCAGCGAAGCAATCGTGTAAGGGAGCATAATTCCCACGAATGTACCGAGGGACATGCCGGATTTCGCATATAGATACAAGTTCTGTGGATTCCCCATCGGCATAAGTATACTTCCGAGGTTTGCAGCGATTGTCTGCATCATAACGACAGGGATGATCAGATGTTCTTTCTCCGACATGGAAAGTACGATAATCGCAAATGGCACAAAAGTAATCAGTGAGACATCATTTGTGATAAACATACTGAATACAAAAGGAAGCAACACCAGCACAAGAAATAATTGTCTCGTTGTATGAACGTGTGCAAGCAGTGCATTTCCGATCGTGCGGAACAGACCGGTTTCCTTGAATCCAGCCATAACAGCCATTAGGCAGAACAGGAGTGTGATGGAATGCCAGTCGATGTAGGAGATGTATTTTCTGTCCGGATGGACGAGGAACATGGAGAGGATGGCGAGTACGAGGCTTACCATCAGGACGGTTTCTCTTTTTATAAATGCAAGTATTTTCTTCATAATGTATCTCGATTCTGTAAAATTTTTTCCATTATATCACATGTCACCACGCGAAAGCGTGATGACCTGCGCACGCATCAGCGTGCTTCATTATAACATAGAAAAAACACCTTGACACCACAAAATCCATTTGATAAAATGAGCAATGCGGCGGCTGTGCTTGCACAAGCCGGCATATTGCGAAAACACACATGGAGCCGTTAGGCGACATGATATAATCCACACTCGGAAAAGAAAATAGAAGGTTACTATTGGAAACGCACATTCCTCCTTGGGAATGATAACGAACAACACAGTCTGTTATGAATTATCATTTCTAGGAGGTTTTTTTATGCCAAAAACAAAGTTTCAGGAAGTTATTTTTACGATTATGATGGTGTTCGTCATGGTGTACGCGATGATCTGCTACAACATTGCACTGAACATCGGAGGGATGAGCAACGAAGTGTTCCTGTCCGCATTCCATGAGCTTGTCATCATGGGACCAATTGCATTTGTGCTTGATTTCTTTTTTGTCGGTACAATTGCGAAGAAGAAAGCGTTGAAGATCGTGAACCCGGGGAAGGAAAATCCGTTCCATCTGGTTCTTGCAATCTCATTTATTTCAGTCTCATTTATGTGTCCGCTTATGAGTCTGGCAGCAACCATTTTATTTAAGCATGCGGGAAATCAGTTTATTGCCGTCTGGTTACAGACATGTGCATTTAATTTTCCAATGGCACTGTGCTGGCAGATATTTTATGCGGGACCACTTGTACGTTTCCTGTTCCGCCTGATCTTCCGCGAGAAGCAGAAGCAGAAAAATATGCAGAAAGCATTTGAATAACGAATGATAGAATACAGAAGAAGGCTGTGTCAAGCAGCCTTTTTTTGCTTATGATTCCATAAAAATCCTTTTGATTTCTTATTGCAAAATCCCCTCTGCTCGTGCATAATAGAATACAAATAAATTCTCTTACAAAGCAAGAGAGGGAAAGAGGTAAAAACTATGGGTGACACAAATGATGGAGCAGTCAGAGATGCGAAAAAGCTTGGATTACCGAAGGTTTTGATTTTGGGATTACAGCATATGTTTGCAATGTTCGGTGCAACTATCTTAGTCCCAATTTTAGTGTCCGGGTATTTTGCAGATGCATGTGGGGAGCCATTGACGAGAGGTCTGACCGTATCAGTCACACTTTTCTGTGCAGGCTTTGGTACATTGCTTTTCCATGTATGTTCGAAGTTTAAAGTACCGGCGTTTCTTGGATCTTCGTTTGCATTCTTAGGTGGATTTTCAACCGTAGCCAATCTGGATACCGGTAAATTCGCCGATATGGCAGCAAATGACAAGGTAGCTTATGCCTGCGGTGGCGTGGTAGTAGCCGGTGCCTTGTATCTGGTTATGGCATTGATCATCAAGCTGGTTGGCGTAAACCGCGTGATGCGTTTCCTTCCACCGGTTGTAACCGGACCGATCATTATCTGTATCGGACTTTCGCTTGCACCATCCGCAATCTCAAATGCCAGCACAAACTGGTGGCTTGCGGTAATCGCGTTAGCGGTTATCATCATCTTCAATATCTGGGGTAAAGGCATGTTCAAGATCATCCCGATTTTGATGGGTGTTTTGATTTCTTACGTGGCAGCAGTGATTATGAATGCAGCAGGACTTACGAATCCGGATGGCAGTGCGATCATCGCATTTGAGTCGGTGAAATCCGCAAGCTTCTTCGGTGTACCACAGTTCCAGTTTGCAAAATTTGATCTCACATCGATTCTGGTTATGGCACCAATCGCAATCGCTGCGATGATGGAGCATGTGGGTGATATGTCAGCTATTTCTGCAACCGTTGGCAAGAACTTTATTCAGGACCCGGGTCTGCACCGTACATTAGTTGGTGATGGTCTTGCAACTGCATTTGCAGGAGCAATCGGCGGACCTGCAAACACAACATACGGTGAGAACACAGGTGTATTAGAGCTTTCCAAAGTATACGATCCGATGGTTATCCGTCTGGCAGCCGTATTTGCAATCGTACTGTCCTTCATTCCGAAGTTCGCAGCTGTCATTTCCACGATGCCATCAGCGATTATCGGCGGTGTATCCTTCATGTTATATGGTATGATTTCAGCCATCGGTGTGCGGAATGTCGTTGAGAATAAGGTAGATCTGACACGTTCCAGAAACCTGATTATTGCAGGTGTGATCTTCGTCTGCGGACTTGGTTTCTCAAACGGTATCACATTTACAATCGGGGAGACATCTATCACACTGACAGCACTTGCTATCGCAGCCATTGCAGGTATCCTGTTAAATGCGATTCTGCCTGGAAATGATTACCAGTTCGGTGTAAATCCGGATGGTGACCAGAGCCGTGGTGTCTTTGTAAAGTCTAAGGAATAAATATAATAACAAAAGCAAAAAACTAGAAAAAAGGAGATTACAAAATGGATTTTAAGAATGAGAAAAACATTACGATTTTTGAGCATCCGTTGATTCAGCATAAGATTTCGATTCTGCGTGACAAGAATACGGGAACCAATGAGTTCCGGAAGCTCGTAGAGGAGATTGCGATGCTTGAAGGATTTGAAGCACTTGGTGACCTGCCATTGCAGGATGTGGAGATTGAGACTCCAATCGAGAAATGTATGACTCCGATGATTTCCGGACGTAAGCTCGCTATCGTTCCGATACTTCGTGCTGGACTTGGCATGGTGCCGGGCGTGCTTGCCCTCGTACCATCTGCAAAGGTTGGACACATCGGTATGTACCGGGATGAGGAGACGCGCATTCCACATGAGTATTACTGTAAGCTTCCGAATCCGATTGATGAGAGAATCATTGTCGTAACCGATCCGATGCTTGCCACCGGTGGCTCCGCCGTGGATGCGATCACACAGATTAAGGAACATGGTGGGAAGAAGATTAAGTTCATGTGTATCATTGCAGCACCGGAAGGTGTACAGAAGCTGCATGAGGAGCATCCGGATGTGCAGATCTATGTGGGTCATCTGGATCGCGAGTTGAATGAGAATGCCTACATCTGTCCTGGACTTGGCGATGCGGGCGACCGTATCTTCGGTACAAAATAACGGAAAAACTGACTATAAGGTCACATAAGGTCAGATATGTAAAAATAATTAAAAACAGTTCAAACTGACATTGTTAAAAGCATAGAGACTGGGTATTTCAATATATCCAGTTTCTGTGCTTTAATTATATTCATAGTTTTCTTGTATGTACAATCTCAGATGTATATCTGCAAGAATATTAGAAAATTATGAAATAAAAGAACAATCAGGAGGAACAATGATGAGCGAGAACAGATATGAATTGAATAAGAACCTTGCACAGATGTTAAAGGGTGGCGTGATCATGGACGTTACAACACCGGAGCAGGCAAGAATTGCACAGGAGGCAGGTGCGTGTGCAGTTATGGCATTGGAGAGAATTCCGGCAGATATCCGTGCAGCCGGAGGTGTATCCCGTATGAGCGATCCGAAGATGATCAAGGGAATTCAGAAAGCCGTTACAATTCCGGTTATGGCAAAATGCCGTATCGGACATTTTGTAGAGGCACAGATCCTCGAAGCAATCGAGATTGACTATATCGATGAGAGTGAAGTTTTATCACCGGCCGATGATATTTACCATATTGATAAGACGAAGTTCAAGGTACCGTTTGTGTGTGGTGCACGTGATCTTGGCGAGGCACTTCGTCGTATTGAGGAAGGTGCATCTATGATCCGTACAAAGGGTGAGCCGGGAACCGGTGATGTTGTACAGGCCGTTCGTCATATGCGTGCGATGAACTCTGAGATCCGTCGTATTGTAGGTATGGCAGAGGATGAGATCTACGAAGCAGCAAAGCAGCTTCAGGTACCGGTTGAGCTTGTTCGTTACGTCCATGAGAATGGCAAGCTTCCGGTTGTAAACTTCGCAGCCGGCGGTGTTGCAACACCGGCTGATGCAGCACTTATGATGCAGCTTGGAGCAGAAGGTGTATTCGTTGGATCCGGTATCTTCAAGTCCGGAAATCCTGCAAAGCGTGCAGCTGCTATCGTTAAGGCTGTTACAAACTATCAGGATGCAAAGCTGATTGCAGAGCTCTCAGAAGATCTTGGCGAGGCTATGGTTGGAATCAATGAGTCCGAGATCGAGATTCTTATGGCAGAAAGAGGAAAGTAAGATGAAGATAGGAATATTGGCATTGCAGGGTGCATTTGCAGAGCATGAAGCATCCCTGGATAAATTACATATTCCACACTTCGAGATCCGTCAGGCAGATGACCTGCAGGATGATATGGATGGATTAATCATTCCGGGCGGTGAAAGTACAGTTATGGGAAAGCTTCTGAAGGAGCTTTCCCTGTATGAGCCACTCAAGGCGAAGATCGAAGCAGGTCTGCCGGTATTCGGTACCTGCGCCGGCTTGCTTCTTCTGGCAAAGGATATTGACGGAGAAGATGCACTTGGCTTCCGGACGATGAACATCGTAGCGCGCAGAAATGCTTACGGTAGACAGCTTGGCAGCTTCTTCGCAGAAGAGGACTTCAAGGGAATCGGAACCGTCGGCATGACATTTATCCGTGCGCCATATATCGAGAGCGTTGGGGATGGCGTCGATGTCTTAGCAACGTGCGATGGCAGAATCGTAGCTGCACGTCAGGGAAAACAGCTTGTCACAGCATTCCACCCGGAACTCACCGAAGAAGTAAAGATTCATCAATATTTTGTGGATATGATTTCGGAAAACTAAGCAAAACCACGAAAGAACCCTTTTTTCAAGGGTTCTTTTTTAATGCCTTTTCTTCAATTGTATTTGCCCCGCACATCTAGTATAATTAAGTGATTTTGGATAAAAATCGGATTAAATATTATACAAGGGGGCAAATATGAGCAAAAGAGAAGACATTAAAAAAGTTCTGATTATCGGTTCCGGTCCAATCATCATCGGTCAGGCGTGTGAGTTTGACTATTCCGGCACGCAGGCATGCAAAGCTTTAAGACAGCTCGGCTACGAGATCATTCTGGTGAATTCCAATCCTGCAACAATTATGACAGATCCCGGTATTGCGGATGTGACATATATTGAGCCGTTAAATGTGACAAGACTGGAGCAGATTATTGCCAAGGAACGTCCGGACGCGATATTACCGAACCTCGGTGGTCAGTCGGGTCTTAATTTGTGTTCCGAGCTTGCTGCTGCAGGTGTACTTGACAAATATAATGTAAAGGTCATCGGCGTTCAGGTAGATGCAATCGAACGTGGCGAGGATCGAATTGAATTTAAGAAAACTATGAATAAACTGGGAATTGAGATGGCACGCAGTGAGGTTGCCTATTCTGTGGAAGAAGCACTTGCAATTGCAGATAAGCTTGGTTACCCAGTTGTTTTGCGTCCGGCCTATACAATGGGCGGTGCCGGCGGCGGACTTGTCTACAATGTAGAAGAGTTGAAGACCGTCTGTGCAAGAGGTCTGCAGGCAAGTCTGGTAGGACAGGTACTGGTTGAGGAGTCGATCCTTGGATGGGAAGAGCTGGAGCTCGAGGTTGTCCGTGATGCAAAGGGTAACATGATTACGGTCTGCTTCATCGAGAATATTGACCCACTCGGTGTGCATACCGGAGATTCCTTCTGTTCGGCACCAATGCTTACAATCTCTGAGGAATGTCAGAAGCGTCTGCAGGAGCAGGCTTATAAGATTGTAGACGAAGTACAGGTTATCGGTGGAACAAACGTACAGTTTGCACATGATCCGGTGACAGACCGTATCATCGTAATTGAGATCAACCCTAGAACATCCCGTTCCTCTGCGCTTGCTTCCAAGGCGACAGGATTCCCGATTGCGCTTGTATCGGCGATGCTTGCAGCAGGGCTTACATTGGATGAGATTCCTTGTGGTGTACATGGAACCCTCGACAAATATGTTCCGGGTGGCGATTATGTCGTAATCAAGTTCGCAAGATGGGCATTTGAGAAGTTCAAGGACGCACAGGATAAGCTTGGTACGCAGATGCGCGCAGTGGGCGAAGTCATGAGTATCGGTAAGAATTATAAGGAAGCATTCCAGAAGGCAATCCGAAGCTTGGAGATCGGCCGTTACGGACTCGGCTTTGCGAAGGATTTCCATGATAAGACAAAGGAAGAACTGCTTGTGATGCTGCGTGAGCCAACAAGCGAGAGACAGTTTATCATGTACGAGGCACTTCGAAAGGGTGCTACGGTTGAGGAATTATACAACCTGACGAAGATCAAGCATTACTTCATCGAGCAGATGAAGGAGCTTGTTGATGAAGAAGAAGCACTGCTTGCCTGCAAGGGTGCGCTTCCATCTGATGCACAGCTTATCTCTGCAAAGAAGAATGGTTTCTCAGATAAATATTTAAGCCAGCTTCTTGCTGTATCTGAAGATGATGTTCGCAACCGCCGCATCGAGCTTGGTGTTGAAGAAGCTTGGGAAGGTATTCATGTAAGCGGTACAAAGGACAGCGCATACTACTACTCTACCTATAATGCACCAGATAAGAACCCAGTAAATAGCGATAAGCCAAAGATTATGATTCTTGGCGGTGGTCCAAACCGTATTGGTCAGGGTATTGAGTTCGATTATTGCTGCGTTCATGCATCTCTTGCTTTAAAGAAGCTTGGATTTGAAACCATTATTGTAAACTGTAATCCAGAAACCGTTTCTACAGACTACGATACATCTGATAAGCTGTACTTTGAGCCATTAACACTTGAAGATGTATTAAGCATCTACAAGAAAGAAAAGCCGGTTGGCGTTATCGCTCAGTTCGGTGGACAGACTCCATTAAACTTAGCTGCACAGCTTGAGAAAAATGGTGTAAAGATTCTGGGAACCTCTCCTGCAGTTATTGATCTTGCTGAGGACCGCGACCTGTTCCGTGCTATGATGGACAAGTTAGAGATTCCAATGCCAGAGTCTGGTATGGCTACTACTGTAGATGAAGCTCTTGCAATCGCAAAAAGAATTGGTTATCCTGTTATGGTTCGTCCTTCCTACGTTCTTGGTGGACGTGGTATGGAGGTTGTTTACGATGACGAGAACCTGACAAGCTATATGAAGGCAGCTGTTGGCGTAACACCAGACCGCCCGATTCTGATTGACCGCTTCTTAAATCATGCACTTGAGTGTGAGGCTGATGCAATCAGTGATGGTACACACGCATTCGTTCCAGCTGTAATGGAGCATATTGAGCTTGCTGGTATTCACTCCGGACTCAGCATGTATCATTCCTTCTGTTCACATTACACCTGAAAATGTTGAAACCATTAAGGAATACACCAGAAAGATCGCTGAGGAAATGCATGTAAAGGGTCTTATGAACATGCAGTATGCAATCGAAAACGGTAAGGTTTATGTGCTTGAGGCAAATCCACGTGCATCTCGTACCGTTCCGCTTGTTTCTAAGGTATGTAATATCCGCATGGTTCCGATTGCAACTGATATCATTACCTCTGAGCTGACAGGACGTCCGTCACCAGTTCCAATGTTAAAGGAGCAGAGCATTCCTTACTATGGTGTTAAGGAAGCTGTATTCCCATTCAACATGTTCCCAGAGGTTGACCCTCTGCTCGGACCGGAGATGCGTTCTACTGGTG
>USFH01000047.1 GCA_900553925.1 uncultured Clostridium sp. | reverse complement strand
CGGAGGAGATGACGCAGAATGTCGAAAAATACAAAAATTATGATCTGATTTTAGTTGATACAGCCGGAAGATCCCACAAAAGCGAAGAGCAAAAAGAGGATTTAAAGCAGATTATTGATTCTGTAAATGGATATGAGCATGAGATATTTTTAGTTGTATCTGCAACCGTAAAATATTCTGATCTGCTTTCGATTGCTAATACATATGGAGAGCTGTTTGATTATAATCTGATTTTTACGAAGCTTGATGAGACAAACGGAATGGGCAGTATATTGAATCTGAAGCTGGATACCGGAAAATCACTATCCTATGTAACCTGGGGACAGAATGTACCGGACGATATTGGAGTTTTGGATCCGCAGATTATTGCAAAAAAATTGTTAGGAGGTGGTAAATGATGGATCAGGCATCAAAGTTACGGGAACGTGTGCAGACAAATCAGGAAATCACCAACGCAAGAGTAATTGCAATTACAAGTGGAAAGGGTGGCGTCGGAAAGACAACGTTATCTGTGAATATTGCATTAGAGATGGCAAGACGAGGGAAAAAGGTTGTTGTATTTGACGCGGATTTTGGACTTGCGAATGTAGAGGTTATGATTGGAATCCGTCCACAGTATAACCTTCTGGATCTGATACATAACAACAAGTCGATGACAGAGATTATTACACAGGGACCGGAAGGAATCGGATTTATATCCGGTGGATCCGGTGTGTCGGAACTGGCAGCACTTGATCATGCCAGTATTAAATTGTTGATATCCGAACTTATGAAGCTGGATCAGATGTATGATGTTGTAATCATTGATACTGGTGCCGGAATCACGGATTCCGTTATGGAATTTGTAATGATGAGTCCGGAGGTTGTTCTGGTTGTCACACCAGAGCCGACATCCATCACAGATTCATATTCCCTGCTCAAGGTTCTTCGACGAAAAAACAGCTTCAATCCGCTTTACAAAACAATACACGTTGTTGCAAACCGGGTTGAAAACGAGAATGAAGGAGCGGAGATATTCAATAAGATTGATACGGTTTCTTCAAAATTTCTGAACACCAAGCTTTCATTTCTTGGGGCAGTTCTTCAGGATAAGAATGCGTCCATGGCAGTAATCGAACAAAAACCGCTTATTCAGGCGTACCCGGGAACTGCCGCAACCAAAGGAATACACCAGCTTGTAACCCGTCTGAACGATGAGCAGACGGAAGAGTATAAAAAGAAGGAAGGAATCGCACGGGTATTCATTGATTTCTTCCGGTCCAGAAAGCGAATACGGTAATAGGATATGCCAGAGAAAAAAACAGCAGAAAAAGGAAAGATGGTATACATGAATGGGAATTGCGGTTGGAAATAAAATTGAATTAGTTTCACTTGATCAGGTGATCCGGAATGAACAGAACAAAAAGGTGTTTGTGAGCAAAATATATGACATTATGCCTGACAAAAAGCTTCAGATTGCAATGCCAATCTATGAAGGCCGGATTGTTCCACTGGATCTTGATGCCTGTTATACAGCATGTTTTTACACGGAGCGCGGATTATTACAGTGTAATGTACTTGTTGTTGCAAGATACAGAGATGGCAATCTTTTCTTCCTCGATGTAAAAATGCTTGGTGACCTCGAGAAGGTACAACGTAGACAGTTTTACCGTTATGACTGTCTGATTGATGCACAGATACGGATTGTGTCGGATGAAGAATATGATACTGGTGTGCCGGATGATGTTACAATCCCGGAAGATGCCCTGCCGTGGATGCCTGCGCGTATTGTTGATATCAGCGGGGGCGGCGTGCGTCTGAACCAGAGAAAAAATATTGATCGTAACGAAGTTGTGAAAGTAAAATTCATGGTATCCATGCTTGGAGAAATATTGAGTTTTAACCTGTTTGCACGTATGTTATCGAGCATGCCGGTAGAGAATCGTACAGATATGTACGAACAACGAATGGAGTTTTTAAAGATCACACAGGAAGAGCGGGATAAGATTATCCGGTTTATTTTTGAAAGTGAAAGATTGGAAATAGCAAATGGAAAGAAAATTTGATAAAAAAATACTTCTCATAGATGATTCTGCACTTATGAGAAGAGTAATGTCTGATATTATAGAACAAATAGATGGCTATACCGTTGTACATCTGGCGTCGGATGGCTTAGAAGGAATTCAGTATCTGCGTGCACATACGTCAGATATTGATGTGATCATGACAGATATAGATATGCCTGGGATGGATGGGCTTACGCTTATAAAGCAGGCAAAGGAGGAACATATCACAATTCCTTTTATTGTATTCAGTGCAAGAGAAGATGCTTATGCTGTTTTTACTGCATTGGAGCTTGGCGCTATTGAGTTTATCAAGAAGCCAAAGGGTATATTCCAGAAGGATGCCGGTCATTATGCGGATAAGGTTAAGAAAGCGCTGCTGATGGCTGTTGAAGTTGGCGAACGTGAGAACCATTTGAAAGCGGCTTCCGCGGATGCTGCAACACTGGATAAGCCGGTTGACAAGCTGCGACAGAACCGTAAGACACAGGGAACGGCATCTTTAAGGTCAAAGAGCCGGAAGCTTGTTGCAATTGTGTGTTCCACCGGCGGTCCGCGCGCGTTACAATCCGTCATTCCGAAGCTCCCGAAGAATCTTGCAGCACCGGTTGTGCTTGTGCAGCATATGCCGGAAGGTTTTACCAATACATTGGCAATGCGTCTGAATGAACAAAGTGAACTGAGTGTCAAAGAAGCCGAACCGGGAGATGTATTACAGGAAGGACATGTCTATATTGCAAAGGGTGGAACACATCTTGCTTTGAAAAAAACGGAGCGTGGATGTGAAACCTACTGTGAAGATATTGCTCCGATCGGAGGTTTAAAACCTTGCGGAAACGTTATGCTGAAGAGCCTTTGTACAAGTCCGTATGATGAAATTATCTGTGTTATTCTGACCGGTATGGGGGCAGATGGGACAAAAGGAATTCAGGAATTAGCCAATCATAAAGAAATCTATGTAATTGCTCAGGATGAGGAGACTTCGACGGTTTATGGGATGCCGCGATCTGTATATGAAGCGGGATTGTGTGATTGTGTGTGTAGTCTTCCACGTATAGCAGAGGAAATAACAAAGAAAGTAGGGGTGCGATAATGGATTTAAGTCAGTATCTGGAGATTTTTATTGATGAGTCAAAGGAACATCTGCAGACGTTAAACGATCAGGTGCTTATTTTGGAAGAGGAGCCTGAGAATGTCGATACCGTAAATGAAATCTTCCGTGCAGCCCATTCCCTGAAGGGAATGGCCGGTACCATGGGATATAAGCGTATGCAGCGTCTTACACATGACATGGAGAATGTATTCTCCGAAATCCGGAACGGAAAGATGAACGTGAACGCTGATCTGGTGGACATTGTGTTCAAATGTCTGGATGCGTTGGAAGGATATCTCAACAACATCATTGAGACTTCTGATGAAGGTACAGAGGATAACGATGAACTGATTGCCCAGTTGAATGCAGTATTAGAGAAGGGAACTTCGGGATCTTCGGAATCTGAACAGGCGGCTGCAACGACAGAAGAAACAGTAAAGGAAGAGAAAAAGCCGGAGGGCGATGACCGTAAGAAATATCTGTCAATTCCGATTGCTGATT
This sequence comes from uncultured Clostridium sp., assembly GCA_900553925.1. GTDB lineage: Bacteria > Bacillota > Clostridia > Lachnospirales > Lachnospiraceae > Coprococcus_C. Next base: position 9,631 of record USFH01000047.1, on the reverse strand, counting down.
TCGAGAGAAATGCAATTGTTGAGGCAAAATCACAGGGGAAGCATGTGTATGCAACGACAGTTTATATTCAGGAGTCCTGCCTGCTTAAGGCGGCACGTGCATTTTTGGTATTCAAGGGGCTTGAGAATAAGGGTGATATTATCAAATCTGTTCCAAGTGTTCAGGATATTGAGGATGAGAAATTTGATTTTGATTTTTCTATGTTTATCATCTCGGACAAGTCGTTGGATGAAATCAAGAAAACAATTGAGAATGTATCAGAAATTGAAGAGGCTGTCATTGAAGAGTATGAACTATCGGATGAGCCTGCTGTAGCAGAAGAAAAGGAAGAGGTGCACAAGGAAGAAACATCTGAAACTGCTGCACCTGCAGCACCGGCGAAGAAAGACGAGAAGAAAGCGTCATCTAAGGGAACAAAGAGCGGTAAGCCGGTTGTGAATCGTTCGGTGCGTGTTGATATTGAGAAGCTTGACGAGCTGATGAATCAGGTATCAGAGCTGATCATCGCGAAGAATGGACTTGTGTCTGTGACAGGAATGTTATCCTCACAGGATCAGTCGTTTAATGAGCAGATTGAGTATCTTGAGCGTATCACGACGAACCTGCATGAGTCCGTCATGAAGGTACGTATGGTTCCGATTGAGAGCGTCGTAAACCGGTTCCCAAGAATGATCCGTGATCTGTCAAAGAAGCTTAACAAAGAGATGGAACTCATCATGACCGGTGAGGATACAGAGCTTGACCGTACTGTTATTGATGAGATCGGAGATCCGTTGATGCATATGCTTCGTAATGCAGCGGATCATGGACTGGAGTCAACGATCGATCGTCTGAAGATTGGCAAGCCTCAGGTTGGAACGATTCGTCTGGATGCATATCAGGATGGAAATAATGTTACGATTGAGGTTAGTGACGATGGAGCTGGTGTTGATGTAGAAAAAGTCAAGAAGAAGGCTTTGGAGAAAGGTCAGATTACAGAGGAACAGGCAGAATATATGTCAGACAAGGAAGTCATTGATTTGTTGTTTATGCCGGCATTCTCAACCTCTGAGAAGATATCGGATGTATCCGGTCGAGGTGTTGGTCTTGACGTTGTTAAGAATAAGATTGAGGGCCTCGGCGGAGATGTAGAAGTTGTAACGAAGCTTGGTGAAGGAACAACCTTTATTGTAAGGCTTCCGCTTACACTTGCGATTATTCAGGCACTTATGGTCGAAGTATCCGGAGAGAAATATGCATTGCCATTAAATTCCATTGTAACTGTGGAAGAAATCCTTCCAGAGGATATCCGGTATGTACACACCAAAGAAGTCATTAATCTCCGAGGTTCGGTTATTCCGCTTGTCCGCCTGAATGAGGTACTTGATATTGAACCTGTGGAACGGGAGGATGCGCTGCTTGACGATGGAGAAATCGTGGTTATTGTCAAGAGGGGCGATAAGCAGGCCGGACTTGTAATCGATAAATTACTCGGACAGCAGGAAATCGTTATCAAATCACTTGGCAAGTACATTCATGTGCCAAAGATGATCAGTGGTGCTACAATCCTTGGAAATGGTGAAGTTGCTTTGATCATTGATTCAAACACATTAGTGTAGGGAGGTGTGCGTAGATGGATACAAATACAATTAACAGTGCAAAACAGTATATTATTTTGAAGTTTGACAGCGAGCAATATGGTATTGATATTTCTTATATTGATAATATTGTGCGTTTACAGAAGATTACACGTGTACCACATGCACAGCCTTATTTCCTTGGAATTATTAATTTAAGAGGAGAAGTCGTACCGGTGCTTAGTCTGCGTAGAAAATTCGAACTTCCGGATAAAGAATATACGAATGCAACACGTATTCTTATTCTTAAAGTCGAAGGAAACGCTAAAATCGGTATTCTGGTTGATGAAGTGCGTGAGGTTGTAACACTGACCGAAGATGTGATAGAGCAGATCGCAACAGAAAACGGAGATACACGTACATATCTTACGGGAGTTGGAAAGTACAATGATTCCCTGATTTCGCTGTTGAACATCGGAGCATTGATTACGGATATTGATAATGAATAACAAATAGAGGTAGCTTATGGGCAACAGCAAAGAACAGTTGTCTGAGCAGGTGAAGAATGCACTCACTGAGCTTGGGAATATCGGTGCCGGGAACGCGACGACATCTCTGTCGGTTTTGCTTTCTTCCAGACTCACGATGACAGCACCGATTGTGAAATTATATGATTTTAACGAATTGGAAAATGCCCTTGGTGGTCCGGAGACATCGGTGGTTGGTGTCTTAAGCCGGCTGAACGGACCAATTAACGCGATGATTTTGTTCGTGTTAGGTCTTGATGATGCGAAGAACCTCGCGTCCGTTATGCTTGGAACGGAGCTGGAATGGCATGGAGATATGGGAATATCTGCAATTGGAGAGATTGCCAATATTCTGATTGGCTCGTATGTGGCATCGCTGGGAAATCTCTCGGGAATGGAACTTCGGTATTCGCAGCCGCAGATCTGCATAGATATGGCGGGTGCAATCTTAAGTGTTCCTTGTATCGAGTATGGGATGATAAGTGATAAAGCGCTTTTGATTAATTCGGGATTTAAAGCAGGTAATCAGGAGATCAATGGATATATCATGTTGATTTCAGAGATGCATTCATTTGATCAGCTTCTGCAAAAACTGGGAATTGGAGGTGCAGGCGGTGAGTGATGTTATCCGGGTAGGGATAGCAGATATGAATACCTGCACAGATGGAGAGATGATTACAACAGTCGGACTGGGATCTTGTGTCGGCGTTGTTTTATACGAGAAATCAAAGAATCTGGCAGGGTTGGTTCATATTATGCTGCCTGATAGTACAAAGATCAGACAGAATCAGAATCCTTTAAAATTTGCAGATACCGGTATTCTGGCTCTTATAGAAGAACTTGAACGAAAAGGGCTTTCCCGGCAGCGTATGCTGGCGAAGATCGCCGGAGGTGCTAAAATGTTTCAATTTTCCTCTGACAGTACAATGGGGAATATTGGAGAAAAAAATGTGCAAGCTGTCCGGGAAACTTTAAAACAATATGGAATCCGGATTGCAGCTGAGGATGTCGGACTAAATTACGGACGGACAATCGTGTTTGATCCACAGACAAAGGAATTAACGATTGTGACGGCCGGTAAGACAAAACATATTATATAAATTGGAGACGGGTTGATTGGATATACGGGATAAGTATAAAAATGCGAGAGCGTTTATTGTATTGGCTGCAGCACTTATTACATGGCTGTTGAATATGAAATATAAGCGTGGATTACTGAATTCTTTGATCATTTTGCTGATTGTAATTATTGTGTTTTACATTATTGCAACAATAGCACTCAGATTGATTGATAAGATTCGGAATATGGAAAATGTGAAAAACGTTGAATTGGAAGAAACACAGCCGGAGAAGGAAACGGATGTGCAAAACGATACACAATAAGGGGTGTTGCTTTAGATGGCAGTCATAGATAAAAAAGAGCGGTTATGGATGGAATACAGTCATACTAGATCAAGCACTGTAAGGGAACAGCTTATAATTGAATATGTGCCATTGGTAAAGCTTGTTGCCGGAAGACTGGCAATCTATCTCGGCTCGAATGTAGAATATGACGATCTGGTAAGCTATGGAATATTTGGACTGATCGATGCGATTGACAAATTTGATTATGGGAAAGGGATTAAGTTTGAGACATATGCAAGTCTCCGTATCCGTGGATCTATTCTGGATCAGATCCGGAAGATGGATTGGATTCCCAGGTCTGTCAGACAGAAACAGAAATCAATAACGGAGGCTTCTAAGAAGCTCGAAGCATTGGTTGGCCCCAATTATACAGATGAAGATATGGCGAAGGAGTTAGGAATCTCAACGGAAGAGTACGATACATGGATGCTTCAGACGAATATTACGAATATTTCTTCACTGGATGATTTTATGGAACAGGGAAACGATATACGGGCAGCTTCTTATCAGACAGGAGGTATGAACCCGGAGAGCAGTACACTGAAAGAGGAACTGAAATCACAACTTTCAGAGGCGTTAGAGCTTTTGACAGATAAAGAAAAGAAGGTTGTTTTGCTCTATTATTATGAAGAGCTTACATTGAAAGAGATCAGTCGGGTAATGGAAGTGTCAGAGTCGCGTGTCTCACAGCTTCATTCCAAGGCACTCTCGAAGATGCGGCGTTGTATGAATGAGAATTTTACGTTGGTGATGGGATGAAATATAAAAATTCTTTTTTTAGGGTACGGATCAAAACAGATGGTACTTATCTGGATGTTTTTCCACCTCAGAACGGCGGAAAAGAGCTGGATGTTCAGGAAGTAATCAATTTTCTTGAGAAGAAGGGCTTTACAGATTTATCGGCAGATGTGTTCAAAAAATCACTGGCCCTGATGAAAGAAAAACCACTGCAGATTAAGATCCGGGATATACCGGTGGAACCTTTTGCGGAAAGCGCAGTGATTATCACTTCGAAAGACAGGATGACCGCATATATCAGATTTTATCCTCCGTCGACAGATGGAAAACAGATGACCGGACGGGAGATAAAAGCGGAGCTGGAACGACAGAAAATCACATATGGAATATTGGATCCCGTGATTGAAAAACTACAGACCGCAAGACAGTATTGTACGAATATTCCGATTGCGAAGGGATGTGCCCCGGTTCCCGCGGTTGATACAAAAATTGAATATTTCTTTGATCCAAAACCTCTTGCAAAGCCGAAGGTTTTGGAGGATGGAAGTGTTGATTTTCATGCACTCAGTCTGTTCTCTTCTGTGAAGAAGGGAGATCTGCTTGCGAGACTGGTTCCACACAATCCGGGAAAACCGGGGTATGATATATATGGGAAGCTGATTTCGCAGAACCATCCGAAAATCAAAAAGCTTCAATATGGAAGAAACATTACATTGTCGGAGGATGGCACAGAAATCACAAGTGATGTAGATGGCAATGTAACACTGGCTGATGGAACAGTATTTGTATCGGATACGTATCAGGTAGCTGCGGACGTGGATGCGTCAACGGGAGATGTCGATTACGAAGGAAATGTCATGATCCCCGGGACAGTACGAACCGGTTTTACCGTACGTGCAAAAGGTGATATTGAAGTAAACGGTGTTGTGGAGGGTGCAACGTTGATTGCAGGTGGTAATATTGTAATCAAACGGGGCGTCCAGGGGATGAATAAAGGCAGGCTGGATGCAGGCGGCGACATATGTGCCCAGTTTTTTGAAAGTGCAAATGTAGTAGCAAAGGGAGATATTATTGCCGGGTCAATTCTGCATAGTAAAGTAACATCCGGTGGAAGAGTTGTTATCAGTGGTAAAAAGGGCTTTATCGTAGGTGGAGAAATCATATGCGAATCATATGTGGAGGCAAATAACATCGGAAACCGTATGGAGACACAGACGATTTTGAAGGTTGGTGTTAATCCTGAACTTTACGAACAGATGAAGGTGCTTGTGCCTCAGGTTATGGATCTCAAGACAGAGATGGAGGAGACGACATCCTACCTGAATGTCTACAAAGAAAAACTCATGCGTGGAATCAAGCTCACACCGGAAAATGTAAAACAGATAAAAAATTATACGGAAAAGCTTGAAGGCATGAAAACCGAATACACGGAGAAAAAGGAACGGCTGCAGGAATTAAGAGCAGAGTTTGAACGAGGCAAAAAAGGAAGTGTTCGTATCTATGGCAATGCATATCGAGGAGTCATGATATTTATATCAAGTCTTTCCTATGCGGTAAAAGATGTCGAGATGCATAGCTGGTATCGGATTACAGATGGTGTTATAAAACCGACAATTTTTTAAGGGAGGAACGCCTATGATTTCACCATTGACTGCAACACAGTCAGCTCCTATCGCGTCCATTCAGCAGAATGCGGATGCACAAAGTGTTTTGCAGGGACAGAATGCGATTCAGCAGACGCGGGAAGAAGAACGTGAAGTGCGGGAGACGGTTGTTCAGAAAGACGAAGCGGCTTATTATGAGAAGAACCCGGATGCAAAAGAAGAAGGAAAAAACAAATATCAGAATCTTTATTCCGGTAAGAAAAAGAAGAAGCCGGAGAATGCAGAGCACAAAGGCGTAACCCGGGTAAACATTGATATAAAAATATAAGATGAGGTAAAGAAAATGTCAGCAACAGTGATTGTTTTAATTGTAATTGGACTTGTATTTATTTTTGTAAGCTTTGCAATCTCTGAGAAACTATCTGAAGAGAAGGCAGAATCTGATAGTGTTGTTAAGATACCAAAAGAGCTTACAACCGAGCAGAAAGAGAAGATTGACAAACTGATCCGCGATTATATGGATCAGCAGATTGATGGCCGGCTTACAGACATTGAAACCCGACTTTCCGAAATCGTAAATCAGAAGACTCTGGCTCTTGGAGATTATGCGGTTTCTGTCAACGAGGAGATCGACCGGAATCATAAGGAGGTTGTTTTCTTATACGACATGCTTTCGGATAAACAGAAAGAAATCATGACAACCGTGAATATGATTGACACCTACAAAAAAGAGATTTCTGCAATGGTACAGGAGCAGGCTGCACAGAATATTATGAATTATTCTGCTTCGGCTTCAGAGACACAGCCGTCAGTGGAAGATACTGTACCGGAAGAACTTCCGGCAGAAGAAACAGAAGAAATGCCTGACGATACAGAAATTGAAGAGGCAATGAAGGAGATGGAAGATATTCCAATCTCCGAGGAAAGCCAGGAAGAATTAGAGAATGTAGACAATAAGGATATGATCTTAGAGATGCACAAGGCGGGACTTAGTATTTTAGAGATTGCCAGACATCTGGGACTTGGAGTAGGAGAAGTGAAGCTTGTTGTAGATTTATATCAAGGAGAGTCAAAGTAATGAAGAAAAAATATTTTGTCCGAGGACTTGGCATAGGAATTATATTTGGTGCTTTGATCATGTTAGCTGCATATCTGACATCCGGTAAAGGTTCGCTGAGTGATGAGGAAGTAATGAAACGGGCACAGGAACTCGGCATGGTGAAAAAATCAGAGTATGTATTAGATTCCGAAGTCACATCCGAGGAGACAACCACAGAGGCTGCAACAACGGAAGCACCGGTCACTACAGAGAAGGCAACAGAAGCAGCAACCACCGAAGCACCGGGCACCACAGAGAAGGCAACCGAAGCAGCAACCACCGAAGCTGCGACTACAGAGAAAGCGACTACGGAGAAAGCAACCACCGAAGCTGCGACTACAGAACAGACGGATGCAAAGACGAAGGCTACGATCACAGTAAGTGGAGGAATGAGTTCAGAGACAATCTCTTCTCTGCTAGAGAATGCAGGATTGGTTGATTCCGCATCAAAGTTCAACAGCTTTCTGGTGCAGAATGGATATGATAAAAAGCTTGAGACAGGTAGTTTTGATATTTCCGGTGGTATGACATATGAAGAAATTGCCAGGATATTGACAACAAAACAGTAAAAACATAGAAATTATCATAGAAAATCCATAGAAAACAAAAAAAGTGCTTGTATGCACTTTTTTTTTATGTTATAATCGGCTTCGTGTGAAAAAACATGTGAGTGAATCAGTGAAAAGGGTGCCATTTAACGCGATGGTTTTTCACTAGACAGCTTGACACACGGCTGTAAGAAGCTCACAGAAGAAAATATTTTTATAACCCAGGAGGTAAGTTATGAGCGTTATTTCTATGAAACAGTTACTCGAGGCAGGTGTTCACTTTGGACATCAGACAAGAAGATGGAACCCTAAGATGGCTGAGTATATTTATACTGAGCGTAATGGTATCTACATTATCGATCTTCAGAAGTCTGTTGGCAAGGTAGACGAGGCTTATAAGGCAGTTCTTGACTGCGCAGCAAACGGCGGAAAGATTCTTTTCGTTGGTACAAAGAAGCAGGCACAGGATTCTATCAAGGCTGAGGCTGAGAGATGTGGTATGTACTATGTTAACCAGAGATGGTTAGGTGGTATGCTTACAAACTTCGAGACAATCAAGACAAGAATTGCAAAGCTTGAGAAGTACGAAACAATGGAGCAGGATGGTACATTTGATGTATTACCGAAGAAGGAAGTTATCGAGATCAAGAAGGAAATGGAGAAGCTTCAGAAGAACCTTGGCGGTATCAAGGATATGAAGGACATTCCTGACATGATCTTTATCGTAGATCCTCGCAAAGAGAGAAACTGCGTACATGAGGCACATACACTTGGTATTCCACTTGTTGGTATCGCAGATACAAACTGTGATCCGGAAGAGCTGGATTATGTAATTCCAGGTAACGATGATGCTATCAGAGCTGTAAAGCTGATCGTTTCTAAGATGGCAGATGCTGTTATCGAAGCAAATCAGGGTGCAGATGTAGAGACAGCAGAGGAAGCTGAATCTGCAGAGGCTGACGCAGAGCAAGAGTAAGAAGTATCGGTTTAGGAGGACAAGAAAATGGCAGCTATTACAGCTAGTATGGTAAAAGAGTTAAGAGAGATGTCTGGCGCTGGTATGATGGATTGTAAGAAGGCTCTTACAGAAACTGACGGCGATTTTGACAAGGCAGTAGAGTTCCTTCGTGAGAAAGGACTTGCAACTGCTGTAAAGAAGGCAGGAAGAATTGCTGCAGAGGGTATCGTTATGACAACTGTTGTTGATGGCGGTAAGAAGGCGGCTATGGTTGAAGTAAATGCCGAGACAGATTTCGTTGCTAAGAACGAAGTGTTCCAGACATATGTTAAGGAAGTTGTTGATCAGATCGTTTCTACAGACGTTCAGGATGTAGAGGCATTGAAGAATGAGAAGTGGGCACTCGATCCTTCTATGACAGTTGCTGAGAAGCATGCTGCTATGGTTGCTAAGATCGGTGAGAACATGAACATCCGTCGTTTTGCCAAGATCAGCACAGACGGACATATCGTTTCTTATATTCATGCAGGCGGAAAGATTGGTGTATTGGTTGAGGCTGATACAGATGCATCCGGTGAGGCTATTGACGAGTGCATGAAGAATATCGCTATGCAGGTTGCAGCTATGAATCCAAAGTATGTTTCTACAGATGAAGTATCTGAGGAGTACAAGGCTCACGAGCTTGAGATTCTTGTTGCACAGGCAAAGAATGATCCTAAGAATGCAAACAAGCCTGATAATATCATTGAGAAGATGGTTCAGGGACGTCTGAACAAGGAACTCAAGGAAGTTTGTCTGCTTGAGCAGGAGTATGTAAAGGCTGAGAATAAGGAAAGCGTTGCTCAGTACGTTGCAAACGTAGCAAAGGCGAATGGATGCAAGCTTGCAATCAAGAAGTTTGTTCGTTTTGAGACAGGTGAAGGTCTCGAGAAGAAGAACGAGGATTTCGCAGCAGAAGTAGCAGCTCAGATGGCTGGAAACTAAGCAATAAAAAAGATTAATAGAACGCCTGATATACCGCTTTGGCATGTCAGGCGTTTTTTCAATTTATAAATGAATCGGAGATGAAAGACATGAAGAAATATAAGATGCTTATTTTTGATATGGATGGAACGATTTTGTACACCTTAGAGGATCTGAAGAACACGACTAATTATGCGCTTAACGAGCATGGATTTCCGGAACGTACATTAGAAG
>USFH01000046.1 GCA_900553925.1 uncultured Clostridium sp. | reverse complement strand
CGGAAGGACCGATGACAACCATAATGTCGCCCTTGTCCACAGTGACGTTGATGCCTTTCAAGACTTCATTGTCACCAAAATGTTTTTCAAGATCAATGACTTCTATCACTCTTTCTCAGGCTCCTTTCCATCATTTTAATTCCAAAGCTGATCAGCAGGACAAGCACGATGTAGATGATTGCCATAACCAGATATGGAATCATGAACTCATAGCTGTTGCTTCCGATGTAGTTGAATGCCACATACAGATCTGAGGCACCGACAAAGCTGACTACGGAAGTTTCCTTGATCAACGATATAAATTCATTTCCAAGTGTTGGCAGGATATTCTTGACTGCCTGTGGAATGACGATCTTGCGCATAGTTGTCGCAAAGCTCAAGCCCATCGCACGTCCACCTTCCATCTGTCCCGGATCTACGGAGAGGATACCGCTTCGCATAATCTCGGAGATGTATGCACCACTGTTTAAGCCAAATACCATAATAGATACCTGTACGCCTGTCATATGTGCATCCATCAGAGGCAGCAATACATAATAAAATACCAACAACTGTACAACCATAGGAGTTCCACGGAACAATCCGACGTAAAACCGGCAGATGGCATCTAAGACACGCGGCAGACGCTTATACTTTGGAATCACACGCACCGTCGCGATCAAGGTGCCGATCACAACACCGATGACGAGACCGATCACAGCGATAATCAGCGTATTCTTCAAGCCCTCTAATACTTTTACATACCCACGGTTATTGATGAATATTTCTATGAATTTGTCTATTTTAGTTCCTATATCTCCCATGAAATATCCTTTCGTTCCTCAAATTACTGCATCTTATTGATAGATGATGTAATGCTCTCAGCAGGAGCGGAATCGATGATTACGTAATTGATGTTTCCATTTAACAGATCCTGTACTGCAAGGGAACCATTCTTGTAACCCTTAGACTCCATCTTCAGTCCCGGGAATCCCCAGTCGTCATCACCTTCACAGTAGAACTGACCGGTTGTACCGTTCTGGAAACCGATCTTTAAGTCGGAACCCTTTGCCTCAAGAATCTTGTTTACATCGTCGGCTGTCTTGCAGGCATCGAACTCTGTATCTGTAGACAATGTGATAAGCTTCTGTGATGCGCTGTAATATGGATCAGAGAATGCTACATACTCTTCACGGTCCGGCTTGATTGTAAGACCTGCCATGGCAACATCACACTTGTGCTGGCCAACAGAGAGACATACGGCATCGAAATCCATGTTCTGGATTACAAGCTCCTTGCCAAGCTTATCTGCAAGTGCCTTTGCAATCTCCATATCAATACCAACATAGTTCTCACCATCCATATACTCAAATGGCTCAAATGCAGCGTTTGTTGCTACTACCAACTGATCCTTGCTCTCGTCATAAGCTGCTGACTTCACAGGAACCGGAGTACCATCACCAAAATAATGGTTGCAGATCTCGTCAAATGTTCCATCAGACTTCATGTCTTTAACGAACTGATTTACTTCCTTTAATAAATCCGGCTGATCCTTATCTACACCGAATGCATACTGCTCATCGGTCAGATCTACCTCGATAACCTTGGCTGTCTTCTTTGCAGAATCGCTCTTTCCGCCACATCCTGTCAGTGCTGCCATGCACATAACTGCAGACAATGTAATTGCTACTAACTTCTTAAGTTTCATAATATTTTACTTCCTTTCTTCACATTTACGATTTAATATAGCATCCTGCGACAAAAAATGCAACGAAAGACGCGTTTTTTTTGCAATACAATACATTTTTATGTATAAAAAGCTTATTTTTTTATAATTTCATGCATAACTGGCATTGACCTTACAATTGTTGTAAGGTTTAATATAGGATGCGGGGTTGAAAAAGACTTCGTAGGAGGCTTTATTTACTATGGAAAAAAATCTGACAACCGGAAGCGTATTCAAGACGATTTTATATTTTGCGCTTCCATATCTTTTTTCTTATTTTTTACAGACATTATATGGTATGGCGGATCTGTTCATCATCGGACAGTTCAACGGAACCGAAAGTACGACCGCTGTTGCAAACGGCAGTCAGGTCATGCACATGCTGACCGTCATGATCGTCGGTCTGGCGATGGGATCTACCGTCATGATCGGGCGTGCCGTCGGTGCCAGGCATAAGGATAAAATTGCAAAAACAGTCGGAAACTCCGTAACCTTATTCATGGGACTTTCCATCATATTGACGATTGTTCTGTTGTTGCTTGTAAGACCGATCGTGTTACTGATTCAGACACCAGCCGAAGCAATCGCGGGTTCGATCCGGTACCTGACAATCTGCTTTATCGGAATTCCATTTATTACAGCTTATAATATCATCGCTTCCATCTTCCGTGGTATGGGCGACTCGAAAAGTCCGATATATTTTATCGCGATTGCCTGCGCGGCAAATATCGCGCTCGACTATGTATTTATGGGAGTTCTCCATATGGGTGCTGCCGGAGCCGCACTTGGCACGACACTCGCCCAAACGTTAAGTGTCATGATCTCATTGCTCATGACAAAGAAACAGAAGCTTGGCATCAAGCTTTGCAAACAGGATTTCATCCCAAGCCGTGCTGTGCTCAGCGAGATCTTAAAAATCGGTATCCCGGTTGCGATTCAGGATGGCTGTATCCAGATTGCATTTATCATTATCACCGTTATCGCAAACAGCCGTGGCTTAAATGATGCCGCTGCCGTCGGTATCGTCGAGAAGGTAATCAGTGCCCTCTTCATCGTGCCATCTTCGATGCTTGCAACCGTCTCTGCACTTGCCGCACAAAATATCGGTGCCGGCAAGCATGACCGTGCATCGAAGACGCTGAAATATGCCATTCTGATTACATTTACCTATGGGATAATCGTTGCAATCATCGGCGAGCTGATTACCGCAGGTATCGTCGGCATCTTCACGAAGGACGCCGCGGTTGTCGTGCTTGGTTCACAATACCTGCGTGGCTATATCGTCGACTGTGCATTAGCCGGTATCCATTTCTGTTTCAGCGGATACTTCTGTGCTTATGGCAAATCCTATATCGGATTCATCCACAATATGATTGCGATCATCTGCCTGCGTGTACCGGGTTCGTATCTCGCCTCGAAGTTCTTCGCAGATACCCTGTTCCCGATGGGGCTTGCGGCTCCTGCCGGATCCATGCTTTCGGTTATTATCTGCGTGGGAGCATTTGTATGGATGAAGAAACGCGGGCGACTTGGAGACAGTCAGATACAAGATGCAGCCTAGTACATATACAGTCCCGCAGAGACAAGCTACGTTTCGATTAACGATCGTCAAATGCACCGCATAATGCGTGCATTTTCCTCGTTGCCATAAAAAATCCGGAGAATTCATTTACACGAACGCTCCGGATTTTTGTTTTAAGATTTTTATTTTGTTAGAAGCTCATCTTCACATCCTGACGCTTTGCTTCCTCTGCCTCGAAGAATGGTTTCTTTACCGCATGCATATTGTTTGCTACGATGCTGCTCGGAAATACAACAAGCTTCGTATTGTACGTGTTGACATTCGCATTGTACAATCTGCGGGCTGCCTGCAGGTGTTCTTCCACATCTGTGATTGCTTTCTGCAGTTCCATGAAGTTGTTGCTGGATTTTAACTCCGGATAATTCTCAGCGAGAATGTTGATATCCTTTGTAAGCTGTTCCATCTTCTGATTAGCTGCATTCTTCTCTGCCATCGTCATGCCGCTTCGAAGCTTGACAAGCTCTGTCAGAACTGTCTTCTCATGTGCCTGATATCCCTTTACGACATCAAGCATCTTCGTAAGCACATCGTAACGCTTCGTGAGTGCCACATCGATTCCGGACTCTGCTTCCTCCACCTTAAGCTGTGACCGCTTGATTCCATTCGATGTTGATATGTACCAGATCACGATACAGACCAAAAGTACAATAATCACTGTAATAATTGCTTCCATAATTTGCTCTCCTCTCTTTTTCATAGAAATTACATTGTTTGATTATAAAAATGCTACTGTGCATCTGTAATCCGCAGCCGGTGTATGATATCCATAATCACAGCACAATCATTTTTAATCTTATTGATCTCATCCACATAGACGAATGGCTTCTTGATATCACCATCAAATGCATTTCCTGTCGTATTGACTGCCACATATAGCTTGTTACCCAGATACCGCAGGGCTACATTTCCCGCACGCCGGTACAGGTCTGTCACACATTCCATCGTCTGTGGAGTAAGCACATAAAACGCATCGACCGGATAGGTTGCCATCACCTTGAATTCCCGGTTGAACGCTTCGCTCTCCAGCTTCACATTCTCGTGACGAAATCCATTCAGATTTCCATAATACTGGAAATTCTTCGACCGGATACCAACAGAACGTATATCGGATTTCTGCAAATCAAACACGAATACCCGTCCTTTGAAATACGTCGTTGTATGCCGGTTCTTTCCGCTTCCCGTCACATTCTTGATCGTGACATCCGCCTGATCAAAGGAGACACCTTCATAGGCTCCGTGGATCAGATCTTCGGAATCAAAACGATTTCCAAGCTTCAACAGTCCCATCTGCTCGACATTCTGTCTCGTAAATCCGCACTCCCAGTTCACCTGAACATCCGAGAATGTCTTGTTCAATATTGAAACAACAAATGCATTCTTGTAGATCATCTGATATTCCTTGTTGATCTTTGACATCCTGCCGGATGCATAAATGGTTCCAACGGGTACCGCAAACATCAATACCGCAACTACTGTGCCCGCCATCGCCCCCATTCCCGGTGCCCCTATATAGGCTATCACCAGCAATACAACTGGAGCTGCGAATAAATACATCGCCTGTCTGTACTTCTTATGCAAACCATCGAGCTGATTCACAATCTGCATCGTATCCACGCGTTCACCCCCTCTGTTAAGTTAAATTGAGTGTAACATGAATCTACAAAAATAGCTATATATTTTACAATTATTTAACTGATTTGACTTTCCTCGTCCTCCACCGTCACGAAAATCGGCTCGTGGTGCGTCGCCGGAAGCAACACATGTAACAGATCGTCCATCTTCAGGCGCAGACTGCTCGTATTGATACATGGATGACAGCCCACATATTCATCCTGCACCAGATCCTTGTCCATCAGAAGCTGTACATGATTTTCCGTATCATTCATCAGCCCAAGCACGCTCACGGAACCCGGTGTGATATCCAGGTATTCTTCCATATAAGCATCCTTCGCGAAGGAAAGTCTCGCCACGCCTAACTGCTTCGAGATATCCTTCGTCTTGAACTTCTTATGTCCCGGCAGCATCAGCAGATAGAAGTTTGTCTCTTGCCGGTTGCACAGGAACAGGTTCTTGCAGATTGTCGCCTCCAACGCCTTGTCAATCTCCTCGCAAACCTCCATTGTCATCGCTGCTTCGTGGTCAATCCGCTCATACCATACATGGTTTGCATCCAAAAAATCATAGGTTCGTATTTCCTTTGCCAGCCTGCCTGTCTCATCGGCCGGTCTGCCTGATTGTCGTATCATAATCGTTCCTCTTTTCGTGTTATCTAACGAAACTGTACCATATTTCGCTAAATTTGAAAACATACTTTCTATAAAAAAGGCACCCGCAAATGCGGATGCCTTCCAACACCATTTCTCCTTCATGTTCTATGTAATTACTTCTTTGTTACAATCGCAACGACTGCAAGTATCGCGTTGATCAGACACCAGCCTGCCCAGATTGCAAGATCTGAGAAACTTCCGAAACCGGTAAATCCTACCAGTGCAGCCAGACCGAACAGAACGATCAAAGCAATATTTCCGCCCTTTTTCTCAGCGTTTCTCGTTGCAACCGATACGATTCCACCCGCAAGCATCAGAATTGCTACCAATACGCCTGCAGAACCGGATGTCTCGCCATTTGCTTCGAGCGAATTGGCAACGCCCGCTGCACATGACTGAAATGTTACGATGACGAATAAAATCATGGATAAAATGCCGGACACTAATTTCCAAGTTTTCATGAACCTCTTCCTCCTTTTCTTGTGGTATTACCCCCGCGCATTGCCCGGTGGCAGTTTATCGAAAACATCCTCACGATTCTCTTCGTTTATGACATTTTCTTTTCTTGTATCCCCACAAGTATTATCCCATAAATCATCCGGCCTCGTTGCCCCCGCAGCAGTGGCAAATTTATCCTCTAATCCTGCACTCCGCTTGTCCGAAGCGGCTGCAAACCTTTTTGATTGAGCAGATCATTTACATCCAGGATGCTTCCCGGCCGCTCATTGAACGCGATCATCAGGAGTGCATCTCTCGGGACCTTCGCATATAATTCCGGCATCTCGTATTTTTTAAGTGCGCGCTGCGTCTCCGCCAGACTGAATTTCGCCGCATAACAGATCCGCAAGATCACATCTCTCTGCCGCGTACGCTTCTCCCCGGACAACAGCTTATAGCCATACCGCTCCGGAATATCTGCCTGCAGGAACACATACTGCTGGGTAAGCTTCTTTTCCTGTAGCAGGTTCTTCACATAGATAGAAAATGCTTCCGAATTATCGCTTACACTTTCTTTATTCTCCGCGCAATATTTCTCAAAGTCCGAAAGATGTGCCTTCCCTAAGACTTCATTTAATTCCTTTGTATTTTTCTCCTTCATTTCATCCTCCAATCTGTTATAATAAAATTATCAAATTACCAAAACTGTATCAAACAACCCGGATAATTGATTGACGAAGTATAATCAGTATCCCTGCTCTATAGAAAGGATATACGCATATGGATCTCGATCAGCGTCTCGCTATTTCATATTATAAACCAATAGCCGCCATAAATGAACCGCATCATGTATACTTAGTTCAGCACCAGGAGACAAAAAAGATTGCCATCAAAAAAGTGCTTGATGTCTATAACCTCGCCGTCTATGCCGAGTTATACCGCAATCCTGTCGCAGGTACACCGCGGATCATAAACTATTGCGAAGAGGCGGGACAGCTTACTGTCATCGAAGAATATATCTCCGGAACTTCCCTGCAGGATAAAATCAGCCACGCAGACATAGCTCCAAACGATATGCTTCAATATATGCTTGACCTGTGTGCGATCCTCGAACAGCTGCATCTGCATAATCCGGCTATCATCCACCGGGATGTGAAACCATCGAATGTTATCATTACTAGTTATAACCGTGCTGTGCTGCTCGACTTCAACGCTGCCAAATACCATACAGCCGCGAAAGATTCTGATACAATCCTGCTTGGTACACAGGGCTATGCCGCCCCGGAACAATATGGATTTGGACAATCCTCCCCGCAGACAGATATTTATTCTATGGGGATTCTTCTGAAGGAAATGGCGGAAGCTTCGCATTGCCAAAATCCATATATTGATGCGGTTACTGCCAAATGTACACAGATGAATCCGGCGGAGCGGTATCAAAGCATCGGAGAATTACGTCAGGCGTTGTTGGCAAATGGGGGAATCTTTCCTTATACACATGCCAGTCAAGGTCAAGTCTCCAGCAGGGATTTATCTGGTTTATCTTCCAATCGTTCAAATGCTCAAACACAGAACGATCCCGGTACTTCCGCAAATCCTATGCAGTTTGCCCCTCCCGGTTTCCGTTCTAAAACACCTTGGAAGATGGCGGTTGCACTGCTTACCTATATATTCCTGGCGTGGTTTTGCTTATCCATGAATGCAAACAATACCTTCGGAGCTGCACTGTGGGTGGAGCGTGTATTTGCACTCATTATGATGCTTTTTATCGTGGCTTCCATCTTCGACTATCTCCATGTGCGAAAGCTCATGCCTCTGTGTCAACACGAGAAAAAAGCGATGCGCATATTCGGCGTGGTTGTGTTAGACATCCTCGTTGTGTTCGGATTGATCGTCGTCATGGCAATCGTGCAATCATTTTGTCCGAATTCATAACTTATCGGATATAGAATAACATGTTTTTGACATAAAAAATGCCACCGTGAAGGTGGTATTTTTATTTTTATCTTTATTATTTATTTATCTTTTTTATCATATAAATATCTTAAAAATAAAGTTCAGTCAGGAATTTCGCATGTTCAGTCAATAATCCCCCTTTTTTATAATATCTGTTGTATACTACATCTAGATTTCAACGGCACCAAAAAACACACATCCCACGAAATCAAAAAGACCGAAACTGCAGCATATTCTCCCCTCTTCTTCAAGATCAAATGCGGGTTCCCGCTCCGCCTGTTCCCCAGGCTTCGCCGCGTGCAGTTTCGAAATTAGCAACTTCTATTTTGTTTCTTTCATCTATGTTACATTTCTGAATTTTCACAATACATTGCCGCCGGCTCCGAACGGGAACCGACGGCAATTCTTTTTACCACACGGAAAATACAATTCCTGCAAGCGGTGACAGCACAATCATAATCACGGAAAATGTAAAAGATTCCATTGATATCAGCGTTGCCCGCTGCTCAGACGGAAACATTTCCTGCAAGATTGCATCTGTACGAACCTGAAGTGCATCATCACTGCATGCCGCTACAAATCCACCCAGTGTCATAAGCACCGCGACGCCGGTATGCTCAATCAAAACGCCACATAAAACGAGCACAGACGTTATCGCAAACACCCAACGGTATCGTAACCTCTTACACCGCAAGATCAGCTTGGCTCCAAGGATTCCGCCCATCTCCATGATGAAAAGAGCTATCCCAAGGGCGGAATCCGCCATACCTGTCTGTGACAGTTTCGCCTGCAAGAAAAATAACAATACAATATCAACCGCTCCGACAAAGGAATTACATGTCATCAGAAACACTGCCCTCTTCGCCTCTTTCAGAAAACGCAGACTCTCCACGAAACATACCCTGAGTTTCTTCCATACCGACTGCAACACCTCCTGTTTTCGCTCTGTACCTGTATGATCCAAACGAATCTCTCGTAGCGACAACAACACACCAATCTGAATGCAAGTCACCAGAACATCCGATGCATACGCAATCTTATATCCGACAAAAAGTGCAAAGCCCGCACACAATGTAGAAATGCCATTGCAAAGTCGATACAGAATCAACTGATTGGATGCATAACGCTCATATCGTGCCTCTTCGCCTACCAGTTTTAACGAATCATAAGCAAGCGCATCCCCGGATCCCGAAGAGAAATTATAACTGACTGCAAAGCATGCGATTGCCGCACACACCATCGTCAAACTCTTCGAGCTAATCATGCAGATACTTCCGATTACACGCATAATACTGCTCACAACAAGCATCTGCTTTCGTCCAAATACATCCGCCAAAACACCCGATGGTATCTCAAACGTCAAACTGAAAATATGAAACACTGTTTCTGCAATTCCGATTTCGACCAGACTATATCCTCTCGCTGCAAGAATTGCGACCCACGCGCCCGTCAACGACAGATTGCCTAAGATGGACGCCGTGTACAATTTCGATATTTGTTTTTTTATTTTAAACATAAAAAATCTCCTTAACTTATATTTTATCGTTAAGGAGATAATGTACCTTGATTTACATAGAAAGGTTCTGATGAATCAGACTTTTTTCCTGAAAAAAGGCGCACTATCCCCGTAAGGAGCAAAAATGTAACCTTTTTTCAATTGCAATGTTGTCATCTTCCAGAACATCGATTTCTTCCTCTTCTTTGTATTAATTTCATTCTATGTTACATAACAGAATCCGTCAAGGAATTTTTACACCATTTCATCTATAAGCGTGATTGCTTCCTGAATCATCTTATCACAATGTTCCTTTTTGTTACCACCCTTCGCCGCATTTGCACGAAGCAGATCCACACAGTTCACCATACCATCATGATTCTCGGCAATCTTCCTCCGGAACTCATTTACCTTCGCCGGATTCTCAACACCTTTGGCACCAAGCACCATCAAACCACCTGTGATTGCGCCACAGACACCGCCGCATTTCATACCGCCACCGAAATTACAGCCAAGTCCTGCTGCCATTTCCTCTGAAATCCCCATATCTTCAGCATAACAACGCATAATCGTCTGGGAACAGTTGCTTACCATCGGAGTTTCGTTTCGAAGCTCCATTGCTTTTTCTATATGTTTATTCATCGCAAACCTCCACATTTTAACACACTTGCATGTCTACTATCTCTCATCAACAACCTGAAAAATGTAAAATTTTAAGTAATAACTTTCATCCGCCGCCCACAAAATCGGATGATCTGGTGCCTGCTGCCGGAATTCCACCTGACGAAGACGCTTGTGCACGCTCGCTGCTGCCTGACCGATTACCTTTGTGAACAATTCCTGTGTCATGAAATGGGAGCAGGAACAGGTTGCAAAATACCCGCCGTTTTTCACGAGCTGCAAGCCTTTTCGGTTGATCTCACGGTAGCCTTTGATTGCATTCTTGGTTGCTTCGCGTGACTTGGTAAACGCCGGTGGATCTAAGATTACGACGTCAAACTGCTCACCTGCTTCAGCAAGCTTTGGAAGCTCATCCAATACATTTGCCTCTTTAAAATGTACAGTTTTCTCCAAATGATTGAGCTTTGCATTTTCTCTCGCCTGCTCCACAGCAAACTCTGAAATATCAAGTCCTAACACATCTCTCGCTCCGGCATAACCGCAATTTAATGCAAAGGTTCCCATATGTGTAAAGCAGTCAAGCACACGCAACGGTGTCTCATGCTCTCCTCTGGTCAGACCTTTGATCAGTCTCTGCATCGCAAGCCGGTTGTATTTCTGGTCAAGGAAGAATCCTGTCTTCTGTCCATTTGCCACATCGACCTTATAATGCACGCCGTTCTCCACGATCTCAACAACCGGATCAAACTCCGCACCGATGCATCCTTTATATGGAGCAAGTCCTTCCTTCTTACGCACCTTCGCGTCACTGCGCTCATACACGCCACGGATTTTGACACCATCCTGCGCCATAATCTCTTTCAGCAAATCCACGATCTGTTCCTTATATAAATCAATACCAAGTGCGAGGGATTCCACCACCAGCACATCCGAGAACCGATCAATCACGAGTCCCGGCAGGAAATCCGCTTCGCCGAAGATTACACGACAGCAGGTAAGATCATCGCCCTGCATCACAGCTTTTCTGTATTCCCATGCATTCTCCACCCGCATACGGAGAAATGCTTCGTTGATATCCTGCTCTGCGTCTCGGGTCAGCATCCGAACGGTAATTTTGGATTTCCGGTTGATGAATCCGCGTCCCATTGGATATCCATCGAAATCACGCACGATCACGATATCGCCATCTTCCACACTTCCCATCACGCTCTCTATCTCATTGTCGAAGATCCAGAGTCCACCTGCCTTGATGGTACGACCTTCTCCTTTTCGTAAATTCACGACTGCTTTCGGTTCCACTTGTATTTCCTCCTGATTTTATTCCAAGAATTATCGATTATCGTTTTCTTGTATTTCATATGTACCTTGGTTGTTTTCTTGTTTGTTTCTATTTCTTTCCTATGGTATCACAGAGTGATTTGTTTCTCAATCCATACTTTCTTTTTCTCCATCTACTTCTCCATTGGAGCAATTTCCCGATTCCGGACTTTTTTACTCAACCCGCTTGCTTCTCTCACTCTTCCCATTGGAGCAATTTTCTGATTCTGGACTTTTTCACCCAACTAACTTGCTTCTCTACCTCTTCCCATTGGAGCAATTTCCCGATTCCGGACTTTTTTACCCAACTAGCTTGCTTCCCTCACTCTTCCCATTGGAGCAATTTCCCGATTCCGGACTTTTTTACCCAACTAGCCCCACAAATGAGAAAATTTCCCAACAGCTCAAAAATCTGCGCAAACAGTTTGTTTTAACTAACTTTTTGCGTTATAATAACCACGGCAATTAACCAAATACATACACCGTCCATCAAATCAAGCGAAAATACGCTTGACAAACCTGTATTACACGTTTATTTTATATATGAACATATATTCATATGTTTGCATGTAAATGATTCAAAAAAGGTTAATGTATTTTGGAGTTTTAATAATCAGGAAACTGCATAATAATTGAGAATCGTCATTCTTTTATTTGCACTGCATATAAACACGAATTCTTAAGCAGACCGTTGAAATACATCGGTACTTAATAAGCTGTGACAGCAATCTATTGCTGTTGCAGCGAATTTAGTACCGCTATGTATTGAACCGAGCGAAAGCGCGTCTGCGTAGAATCGTGCTTTATATGTAGTGCATACATAACGTACGGATTCTCAATTATTATGAATATTTCCGATTTAAAAGGAGGAAAATCATGTTCTTACAAATCAACAATCTTGAAAAGTTCTATGGTGAAAAAGACAACCGTGTACAAGTCTTAAAAGGACTTTCTACCGGTATCGGGAAAGGCGAGATCTGCGTCCTGCTCGGACCATCCGGTTCCGGTAAGTCTACCCTGTTGAACATCATCGGCGGCATCGAAAACTATGATAAGGGAGAGATCATCATCAATGGTGCTGCCATGTCTGCCATGAACGAAAAGCAGATGACGCTCTACCGACGTGAACACTTAGGTTACGTATTCCAGTTCTATAACCTGATTCCGAACCTGACCGTCAAGGAGAATATCGAGGTCGGCGCTTACCTCGGAAGCAACCCACTTGATGTCGACGACCTGCTTCATACACTTGGTCTATGGGAGCATAAGGATAAGATTCCAAGCCAGCTTTCCGGCGGTCAACAGCAGCGTACCTCCATCGGTCGTGCCATCGTCAAGAATCCGGATTTACTGCTCTGCGATGAGCCAACCGGCGCCCTTGATTACAATACCTCCAAGGATATTCTGAAATTGATTGAAGACGTCAACCGGAAATACGGAAATACCATCATCATCGTTACGCACAACGATGCCATCAAACTCATGGCAGACCGTGTGATCAAGCTCCGCGACGGTATGATCCGGAAAGAATATACAAATGAAACAAAGACACCTGCGATGGAATTAGATTGGTAGGTGAATGCATATGGCTGATAAAACAATCAAAAATCCACTACGCAAGCGTATTCTTCGGGATATCAGAAAAGAAAAAGGAAAATACATGTTTAAAGATTTCACAAATAAAAAACTTGCAATTGCAACAGTTGATACAATATCCATGAAAGAATGTTTATTTGTATCAGATGAAATAAAAAATAAAGACGAAAATATAAATTACATAACAAATATAAGTGTTGGAAGGGCAGTACGCTCAAGTATGGCATTTCCAGCGATATTTACAACATCAAATTATGAAAAATATAATTTCCTAGATGGAGGAACCGTAGACAATTTACCTGTGCAGGTTTTAAAAGA
>USFH01000045.1 GCA_900553925.1 uncultured Clostridium sp. | reverse complement strand
TTGAAAGGTCGCAAGATGCAGCGACAATTACAGTTAAAGTCACAATTGTATCAGATGGACAAGATATAGTTGTTACACTCCCGGCGGCAACAGCCAAGACAACGCCGGATGCTCCTGCCGGATTAAGCGGTGGAGTAGGAACGATATCGGGTGTTACAAATGCAATGGAATATAGTAAGGATCCAAATGCGGAAGAGTGGAATGCAATTGGGGGTATCTCGGATTCCGGAACCGGTGAGATTGATGACTTAGAGGCAGGAGACTGGTATGTGCGATACAAAGAGACAGCAACGACAAATGCGAGTGCTGCACAAACAGTTAAGGTAAAAGGGATTGGAAAAGCAACGGTTACAGTTGAAAATGTAAGTTATGGTAAGAAACCGGTACCGAATGCAGTTTCAGAAACAAATACAGGGGAAAAAGCGAAAATAGAGTACAAAAAAGCATCAGAAGAAGATACTGCTTATAGCCAGACAGTTCCAACCGCAGTCGGAAACTATACAGTCCGGGCGACCTTTGCAGAGACAGAGGCGTATGGGGAAGCTGTTGCCACGACAGATTTTTCTATCAAGTATTTGGAAACACCGGAACCGCCATATACTCTGGTTGGAACAAAAGGAGAAAATGCGTATTATACTTCTGAAGTGACAGTTACTCCGGCAGACGGATACCAGATATCCAAAACTCTGGATGGTACATATCAGGATACACTTGTTATAAAAGAAACTATGGCAGCATCGGATATTTACCTTGTGAAAAAAAGTACTGGGGAGAAGACGGGTGCAGTCGTACTTGAAGCAATCAATATCGATACAGCAGATCCGATATTGAATGTGACGAACGGCGAGACATACAAAGTAAAATCCAAGGAATTAGAAGTTACAGATGCGAACCTGTCTTCTGTGACGATCAATGGAGCTGCTCAGTCTGTAAGTGGGCAGAGCTTCAAGAAGAATCTCGAAGAGTCTGTCAATCCATATGTGATTGTTGCGGAAGATGCAGCCGGAAGAAGTGTGAAGGTAACAATCTATGTAAAAACGGAAGAGAAAACAATGGAAAAAGAAATTCCGGCGCCATCACCGGCGTATACACTATCAGGCACAAAGGGCGAAAATGGATATTATACTTCGAATGTAGTGGTAAAACCGGCGAAAGGATATATGATATCTACGGAGTTAAATGGTACTTATGTGGAATCTCTGACGATTCAGAATTCCCAGTCAGGAACCGTCTTTTATCTGAGAAATGCATCCGGTGAGCGCACAGGAGCACTTCGGTTAGAGGCAATCAAGATCAAACAAGGCGCGCCAACCGTAAATCTGGAACATGGAAAAACATATTATGGAGATTCACAGAAACTTGTGATTCGGGATGACTATTTGAGTCAGGTATATGTAAATGGAATATCACAGAATTTGAGTGGAACAGAACTAATTCTGCAGCTTGGTTCCAATAACGGAAAGAAAAAATATGAGATTACAGCAGTTGATGTAGCTGGAAATAAAAAGACAATTCTTGTAACGGTCGCAGCAACCTGGATGAAAACAGGGATAATCCCAGAGGGAGTTCTTGTTAATCTGGAATCAGGAAATGGGTACAAGCTTGGAACCGGAAGCTGGAAAGTGGAAGGAGACAGCACATCTTATAGCGGAGGAACAGACTTCTACGTGAAAAAAGATGGTTCCTATACATTTGGAAAGCAATAAGAATAATCAGCGCAAATTTAATTTAACGGTTTTTTGCAGACAATGAAGTAAAGGTGCCGGACACCATCGGAAAATGTTCTGAGGTGTGAGGCGCCTTTTCTTTTGTCACGGCGAAAGTTGATAGGAAGTTCTTGGATTTTGTGATTCCCATTTGCAAAACCGGCAATCATTTCCGTTGCAAATTCCATTCCGGTACACTGCAGATGCAGACTACGAATAGCATTTGTGGAAAAACCGCGTAGACCACAATGAAAATCGTAAATAAATGTATGAAATCGTTTCCTGCCCAGATAAGAGAGAACAGGAATCCCAAGATATCGATGCAAAAAAGGCATGGCATGCTTCTCCATTGTTCCGGAAAAACGGTTGCCGACGACGAAATCATATCCTTCCCGGAGGGCATCGACAAACGGCTGCAGACCAGAAAAATCATAACTGTAATCACAATCGCCCATGATAATGTATCTGCCTCTTGCAGCGTTGATTCCGCCTGACAGGGCGTTCCCATAGCCTCGTCTGGTAACAGAAATAACACGGGCTCCCATTTTTCTTGCAATTGCCGGAGAGCCATCTGTGCTTCCGTTATCTGCAACCAGGATTTCAGCAGATAGATCTGCATCTGAAAGAAATGTCTGGATTTCCCGTATGCATAGAGGCAGTGTCCGACGCTCATTTAAGCAAGGCATTAAAATTGTAAATTCCGGATTGAAATTAGATACTTGATTCATATATGCTCCATATTTTTCGTATTCTATGAGCAAAAATTATCATATACAATCAGAAAAGTCAAACAGCATAATAAAGAGCACGAAAAGTGAACTTTAATCGACAAAATCAATTAAAAATATAAATTAAGATGAGTTGCAATTGACATATATTTGGTGTTTTGTTAAAATTTTATCAGTTAAATTGTGTTTTTTTCACTTATTTTAAGTAGAATGTGGGAGAAGAGGATGGAGAAAAAGAAAAGCAGACAATGGCTTATAATTGTTGTTGCAATCCTGGTGATCGCAATGGCTGTTGCAATTATATTGTTGATTACAAAGAAGAAGGATTCTTATCGTGTGATTAAGATTTATGAGGTCGAAGGAGCGGCATTTGTACAGCGGGATGGCGTGGATGATCTCGAGCCATATGCAAACATGCTTTTGAAATCAGGCGACACCGTACGTGTGGATGCCGGAAGCATGACACTCAAGCTGGATGAAGATAAGTACGTATATGTGGAAGAAAATACGGAATTTAAGCTGATTGCACAAGGAACGGATGAAAACAGTAAGACAACTATCGAACTTACAAAGGGAGCAATCACGAATGAAATCCAGAATAAGCTTAGTACAGAATCTTCGTACGAGGTGAATACACCGAACGCGACGATGGCGGTGCGGGGAACCGTATTCCGGGTAGAAGTGACGTATGACGAAGCGGGTGTCTGCTATACAAAGGTTTCTACGTTGGAAGGGAAAGTGGCTTCCCGGCTTGTATATGCGGATGGTTCGGTCAGCGAACAGGAAGTGCTGATTGAACATGGATACGAGGTAATCATCTATCAGGACGATAAGAACACGGATTATATGGGAGATGTGGAACCGATTGATTTTTCTAAGTTACCGCAGGCAGTCAGTGAGCGGTTTGGTGCGTTAATCGAAGAATTAAAGGAAGAAATGGGATTGAAGGAAGAAACAACCGGAACAACGAATCAGAAGAGCGAATATACGGTAACTTTTTTGTATAATGGTGCAGTGTTCGGAACCCAGACCGTGAAGGCGGGCGCCTGTGCACAGGAACCATCTCTTATGCCGGAGGCAGGCGGAAGCTGGGATTATGACTTCTCAAAGCCTGTGATGGAAGATATTACAATCGAGTGGAAATAATACAGGGGGATACACATGGATATTGAACGGTTAAAAAAGGTTACAACGATACAGGAATTTTTCCAGATTACAAACAAGGAAACTATCAGTGATGGCACGAAGGCATTTTTGGAAGCGATGAAAGAGGTACGGATTCCATCCGGACAGGATATTGTGACATATGGACAGGAAAGCGATGATGGAATGTATATCATATTAGAAGGAATTGCGGATGTGTACAGTTCATCAAATGCCCTGATCAATACACTCTCGGTCGGAGATTTCATCGGGGAGCTTGGGCTGATCAACGATGATATCCGTGCAGCGACTGTGCGTGCATGCGGAGAAGTTGTCTGTGCGAATATCTCCAAAAAGCTGTTTGACGAAATCGCATTTGAAAATCGTAAGGTCTATGGCACATTTATGAATATGTTATACACCAAAACAACAAAGCTTGTTTCCGAACGTGAGCGTATCAAATCAGAACTTGCGATTGCCACGCAGATACAGACCGGATGTCTGGAGAATGATTTTTCATGCTTTAACCGGTTAGAAGCTGTAAAGCTGACGGCCAGAATGCGTCCGGCGAAAGAAGTGGGGGGAGATTTCTATGATATGTTTATGATTGATGAGACACATATGTGTTTTCTGATTGCGGATGTATCGGGGAAGGGCGTTCCGGCGGCGATGTTCATGAGTATGGCGAAGACCCATATCAAGAACTATGCCACACTGGGACTTCCGCTTGCGGAGGTTGCAAGCCGGGCCAATAACCAGTTGTGTTATAAGAATGAAGCAATGATGTTTGTAACCGCGTTTATCTGTGTGCTGGATCTTGAAACAAACCGGGTTACATTTATCAATGCAGGACATAATCTTCCGTTTGTGCAGAAGGCAGATGGGGAGTTTCAGATGATAACGGCGAAGGCGAATATGGTGCTTGGAATGATGGAGGATGTTCCATACCGGGAGCAGTATCTGGAGCTTTCAAAGGGGGATTGTATATATCTGTATACGGATGGTGTGACAGAGGCGTTAAATCCGAAACAGGAGCTGCTTGGAGACGCAAACCTTACAAGCATGTTAAAACGTCACAGAGAAATGGCCGGTGATGCAGATGCATTTGTCGATGCCATGTATGACGAAGTAGATGCATTTGCGGACGGGGAGATGCAGGCGGACGATATTACGATGGTGTATTTAAGCAGGAAATAAGAAAGTACATAAGAGGGGTTTATGAAGAATATTATTCGGGATTTACTGGAAGCGGTGATTGTGTGGCTGCTTGTGCTTCTGATGACAATCAGCAATTTGATATCACCACTTGATTATATTGTGAAAGATGCACTATACCAGAGGCCGCGGGGCGTGTCAGGAGATATCAAGATCATCGGAATCGACGAGCGTACCTTAGAGGAGCTTGGACCAATTGGAACATGGTCCAGACAGTACTATGCAGATTTGCTGGAACTATTGAATGCAGATGAAGCTTCAAAGCCGGCAGTCGTTGGATTCGATATCATTTTCTCCGGAAATGTGGATGAAGCAGGGGATGAAGCGTTTGCAAATGAGGCAAAAAAGAGCGGAAATGTAGTTGTGGCATCCCAGCTTATATACAAGGAAAAGCCTGAGGTTGATGCAGATGGTGTGAAGTATTATCCGATCGATACGATTATCTATCCATACGAAGCACTCCGGGCGGAAGTGACATGCGCTTATACAAATGTATCGCAGGATTCGGATCGTACAGTCCGGCGTGTATTGATGAAAGAAAGCTATGCAGGACAGGAACAGACGATGTTCCCACAGGCAATCTATGAGCGTTACTGTGAGAAGACAGGACAGACAATCAATACAATCGCATCGGACAAGACCGGACGGACCCTGATTAATTATTCTGGCAAGCCGGGTGATTATGAGTGTATCTCTCTTGTAGATGTGTTACAGGGAAAGATTGATACCCGCGTATTCAAAGACAGCATCGTTTTAGTCGGTGCGTATGCGGCTGGTATGCAGGATAACTTCAACGTGCCAAATGGTGGCAATCAGCAGATGTACGGAGTAGAAATCCATGCGAATATCCTGCAGGCATTTATGCAGAACCGGTTTTCTGTGAATGGAAATCCGTTCTTGTTCGGCTTGTTGACCGGATTTGTCTGTGCGATTCTGCATTTTGTGTTCAAGCGGACGAAGATCTGGCTGTCAACAATATTGCTGATTGCAGGGGTGGCAGCAAACCTGATTGCAGGTGTAATACTTAATAACAATGGAATTGCCATCAGTCTGATTTATGCACCGCTTGTGCTGATTGTCTCCTACATATATTGTCTGGCAATCGGTTATATTCTGGAGAAGCTGAAGCAGAAGAAGGTATTAAAAGCATTCAAGAAATATGTGGCACCTGAGATTGTGGATGAAATCTCGAAGAAGGGGGATTTTCATATCAAGCTTGGCGGTGAGAACCGGGATATTGCAGTGCTGTTCGTGGACATCCGGGGATTTACAACGATGTCAGAGGTATTGGAGCCGGAGCAGGTTGTTGAGATACTGAACAGTTATCTGGCACTTACGACAGAAGCTATCTTCAAAAACAAGGGTACGCTCGATAAATTTGTCGGTGACGCAACGATGGCAGTGTTTAATTCTCCGTTTGATCTGGATGACTATGAGTTCCGTGCAGTATGCGCGGCGTGGGATATCGTACAGGGTGGAATTGCATTAGAGGGAGAGTTGATGGAACGGTTTGGCAGAAGTGTCGGATTTGGAGTCGGCGTCAATTGCGGTCCTGCAGTTGTTGGTAATATCGGATGTGATTTCCGTATGGATTTTACGGCAATCGGAGATACCGTAAATACAGCAGCGCGGTTAGAGGCGAACGCGAAGAAAGGGCAGGTTCTGATCAGCGATGTTCTGTATGAGAGAGTCAAAGACCGTGTGGAAGTGGAAGAAGTCGGAGCGATTCCTTTGAAGGGCAAGTCGAACGAAGTATTTGTCTATGCAGTAACCGGAATAAAGGGGGAGCGTGCAATATGAGATGTAAGAAAATACTGATCATTCCGGATCGAGCGGAGCTTTCTTCGTATACAAAGCTTGCAGACCAGATGAATCTTGGATTTGAATACAATGATTTTTTTATTCCGAAGCTGCTGGATGATACAGAACAGCTGGATGCAGTGATAGCGGAGTATGAACAGATGTCCGGAATGCCCGGTTATTGTTCCTTGCATGGGGCTTTTCTGGATGTGACGGTGTTTTCCGATGATTCGCTGATTGCACGGGCATCGGACTATCGCGTGGAACAGAGTCTGACGATAGCGAAGCGTCTTGGTGTAAAAGGGGTTGTATTTCATACGAATTATATTGCCAATTTTAAGACAGACAGTTATCGGGATAGTTTTGTGAAGAAGAATGCCGTATATTGGAGTGAGAAGCTGTTAAAATATCCGGACATACAGATTTACATGGAAAATATGTTTGATGATACACCGGAACTGCTTGCGGGACTCGCAGAGGAACTAAAAGGATATAAGAATTTCGGTGTCTGCTTTGATTATGCCCATGCCCATGTGTTTGGAAATCCGGATGAGATTGGATTGTGGGTGCGGACATTGGCACCATATGTGAAGCATCTTCATATCAACGACAACGATTTCAGACAGGATCTGCATCTGGCTGTGGGAGATGGAAAAATCGACTGGAAGCTGTTTAAAAAGTATTATGAAAACTATTTTCCGGATGCAACCGTATTAATTGAGGTAAACGGCATGGAAAAGATCCGGAAATCACTGGATTTTCTGGAAAGTCTGTGATGGAGGGCGTGACGATTGGAAAATAAAAAAGCAATTACAGTAGAAGCGTCAATGGAAAATCTGGATAAGGTCACTTCGTTTGTCGAAGCGTTCCTGGATGATTATGCGTGTCCGATGAAGATTGCAATGAAGATTTTGCTCTGCGTGGAAGAGTTGTATGCCAATGTTGTAAATTACGCATATGGTTCACGGGGTGGAAACTGCACGATTGAACTGGAAGGAAACGCATATGAAACAGAAAATGAAGTCTGTATCTGCATGCGGGATCAAGGCGTGCCGTTTGATCCTTTTGCGAAGGAAGACCCGGATATCACGCTATCTGCGGATGAAAGAGAAATCGGCGGACTGGGTATTTACATGGTGAAAAACATCATGGATACCGTGTCCTATGAATATAAGCAACAAGAAAATATAGTTACAATGATTAAAAAATGGCAGATATAAGCTGTCGGAGTAGGAGGATATTTATGGAACTGAAAAAGGAACAAGAAGGAAATAAGCTTATTGTCAGTGTGTCCGGACGTCTGGATACGAATGCTGCACCAATCATGATGAAGGAGCTTGAGGAGCTGCTCGTAGATCCGGTGAAGGAATTTGAACTTGATATGGATGCCTGCGATTATGTGGCAAGTTCCGGACTTCGTGCGATTCTATGGGCACAGAAGAAGATGAATGGATTAGGTGGATCCATGGTCGTAAAGAATGTGATTGGCGATGTGATGGAAGTATTTGAGATGACAGGATTTGCGGATATTCTGACATTTGCATAGCAGAATCTGCAACATATATGTATGGCAAAAAGGGAGGTTACTATGGATTTCAAAGAAGAAATTGTACAGTTTATGGCAGACAAGGTAGGCGGAATCACAATTGTTGCAGAGGGGTCTGCGGAGATTGTCTATGCGGATTCTTACTTCCGGAAGAAATACGGGGATGCTGTTGTCGGCATGGATGCGGAAGAGATTTTTGTATGGAATGACGAGTGCCCGGCATTGGAAATCGGCGGGGATGCTATTGAATGGGAATATATTGATACAAACACGAAAAAATATTTCAAATTCAATTCCGGACTTTTTGAAAAAGAAGGAAAAAACTATAAGATTCACCAGATTACCGACATCACGGAATATATGGGACTGAACCGTGATATCACGAAATACATGGGATTTTTCCGGAAGCTCTCTAAGTTCCAGACTGCGGTTTTGGAGAAGCTGTCAGAGACATATTATGAACTGCTTCCGATGCTTGCGGATTACTTTAATACAAGCAAAGCCTATTTTATGATACAAAGAGATGCGGTCATGGATATCATCACTTACAATAAGATGGGAAATGTGTACAGTAATGACCGGATCGGCTATGATGCGGGCGTGGCAGAATTGTTTGAGAATGGCTGCGAGGATGATGTGCTGTTTGGAAGCTTCGATGAGAAAGTGCAGGAGGTTCTCCGGTTAAACGGGGCGAAGGATGACAGTACATACCGGATGCTCGTAAGTGGTGAGGTTTCCGGACAGCGATATGCGCTTTATCTAGGCGTATGGCCGAATATGGATTGGGAGTCCATGAATGAATCAACATTAAAAAGCGTAATCAGTCTGTATATTGAAAACGGAGTTATGCGTGAGAAACTGGTATACGCTAGTGAACATGATGGTTTGACCGGACTTTATAACAAGGCAAAATATCTGGAGATGGCTGAAAAAGAGTTCCAATCCCTGAATTCTATTGCAATCTTTAACTTTGATGTAAACAATTTAAAGAAGATGAATGACCAGTTCGGCCATGAGGCAGGAGATAAGCTGATTATCAAGGCTGCAAACAGTTTCCGCAAGGTGACAAGCAACCGTGTGCATGCATTCCGTATGGGAGGCGATGAGTTCCTGCTTGTTGCGGAGAATGTATCTGAAACTGAGGTGGATACAATCCGGCAACGCTGGGAAGATGAACTCGCAAGACTGAATACGGCAGAAGACGGTATTGACTGTGTTGTTGCAGTGGGGGTTGCATATGGTGAAAAAGAGTATGATTATGCAGCACTGTTGAAGCTTGCAGATGAGAGAATGTATGAGGACAAGAAGGCAAAGAAAAAACCGGGAGAAGAAATCCGGTAAACGCATTTGAAAAGCACTAAAAAATGGAGGGTGAAAAATGGGAATGACATTTCGTGAACTGATTGATTATGCAAAAAAAGAAGAGGCATCGGACGTACATGTGACAGTTGGTACGAATATTGCGCTTCGACGGTTTGGAAACCTGGAGATCATGGAGCCGGCACCATCGGCGGAGGAAGCGACGGAACTTATCTTCAGCGAACTTAGCGAGGAACAGATTGCACAGGTAAAGGCGGGCGAGGATCTGGATTTTGCCCTGATGACAAAAGATGGTACAAGACTGCGTGCCAATATCTATCATCAGAGAAATAATATCGCAGCGACATATCGTATCCTGCGTTCGAAGATTCCGACATTTCAGGAATTACATGTTCCGGATGCAATCCGGAAACTGATTTTGGAACCGCGCGGACTGGTACTTATCACAGGACCGACCGGCAGCGGTAAGACAACCACGCTTGCATCTATGATTGACTATGTAAATCAGAAACAGGCAAAACATGTTATGACGATTGAAGATCCGATCGAGTATGTGTATTATCATGCAAAATCCATGATACATCAAAGAGAAGTCGGAAGAGATGTCGATTCGTTCGCAAAGGCACTCCGTTCATCTCTGCGTGAGGATCCGGATATTATCCTGGTAGGCGAGATGCGTGATTATGAGACAATCAGTGCGGCAATTACGG
This sequence comes from uncultured Clostridium sp., assembly GCA_900553925.1. Classification (GTDB taxonomy): domain Bacteria; phylum Bacillota; class Clostridia; order Lachnospirales; family Lachnospiraceae; genus Coprococcus_C. Next base: position 3,480 of record USFH01000045.1, on the reverse strand, counting down.
CTGCGGAGACCGGACATCTTGTGCTTTCCACATTACATACAACGAGTGCGGCACAGACGATCGAGCGTATTATTGATGCATATCCGGCACATGGACAGTCACAGGCACGTACCCAGCTTGCGAATGTTCTCCGGGGTATCGTAACACAGCAGCTGATCCCGATGGAGGATGGGACCGGAATGGCAATGGCAACGGAGATTCTGATCAATACCGATGCGATTGCAAACCAGATTCGAGAGAATAAGACACATCAGATCATATCTTCGATGCAGGGTGGTGCGGCTCTTGGCATGCATACACTGAATGCAGACCTGAAGCGTCTGGTTCGTGAACAGAAGATTACAGAAGAAATGGCAAGAAAATATAGCACGAACGTGAAGGACTTTGAGACGCAGCGATAGATGCGGATTCAGACATGAAGCTATATGAATATTCGGTTTTGTTATGATTTTCCTGTGTTAGTACGATGGCGTTTGCGGGGCTTTAAGAATTTCTTAGACACAAGCTTCCAGTCCACTCCGTAATAGAAGATCATGAAGAGACAGAAGATACTTGCAAATTGCGCCCGGTAAGTGAAGAAATAATGCAAAAAGGCGTGGTTTGCAAGTGTCAGAAACCGGATATACGGAATACAGTATAAAACGGTGAATAACCATGGCATATAATTCTTTTTTTCGTTCTTTCGGAACAAATAATACACCATTAACAATAATACAAAAACACCGATTGCGGCGATATATCCGTATCCTTTCATGAAATTAAACGGGAATATACATGCGATATTCCGTAGAAATGCATTTATAGAAAGCGCCGGTCCATGCAGGCTTCCGGCATCTCCGTTTACCCGTGTGGAGGCGGATGATAAAGCCTGTGCAAAGATATTTCTTTTCAGTGCAATCGATGTAATACTCCATTTGGCGATCCAGGAAGCCAGATATCCGAAGCCCCAGCAGACAGAACGCGATAGAATGATTTTAAAACCGGCTTTTGCATCGGACAACCGGTTATTTTCCTGCATCAGGATAAGTAACAACGCAAGCGGAAAAAGGAGAGTAATTGTCTCCGTGGACAAGAAATCAAAATATGCGGTGATATTTCCGACAAGCAGGAAGAATAGTCCGGATACCTCCTGTTTCTTCTGATAGAACAATATTGTAAGGATGCCTGCTATAAACATGATTAGAAAGCACCAGATGTATTCGAGACTCATAGGTATAAACCAGAACGATACCGACAAAAGCGCAACAGACATAGCCAGGGCACAGATTGTGTGTCCGGATTTCGTCAGTTGCGTAAATAAAACAATAAATAGTAATGCCAGTATAATGGCAAAAAAGATATAGATCTGCCGGATGTTTAATATCGTTAGCAATGGACGTATGAAAATAGTTGAACCATGCCAATACCGGAAATAATCGTAGGTTGGTGTTACGTCAGAGGTTACTGCTGCATAGAGATTCTCATTTTCATTGTGTGTGTCTGTATAATAATAAGAAGCGCTAAGCGGCGAGGTAACCGGATGAGCCGAATCAAAGTGATATAGGATATTCAGGAGGATTGCATCCGCATAGTGGTCGATGTTAGAGGCAGGATCTTGTTTTACCACACGATAAAAGACCGGCTTTTCCAGCAGATATTCCGCTGACTCCTGCGTGTGCTTCCGGATGGCAGAACGCGGAATCAGGGAAACGGCGGATAGTAAAAAAACTTCCAGAAACGTGAGAACAAGAAAAGAAACGATTCCGATGAGAATCGTTTGGCTTCGTTTCCTGTTTGATTTCAAACTGCTGTTTTGCTTGAAAGAATGTTTCATATCGCCTCTCCGTAAACTTTGATCGGTATGTGTCAAATGGTTGTGATTGGTGCCTGTTAGCAGATGGGGAGATGCATGGCAGGAAGCGCCTTGTTCAGGTCATCCACCGGCGTCAGAAGACAGGCACAAAAACCTTCGAGTGGCTGAAAGCAGCGCACAAAAATCTCTTTGTTAATTTCCGGGCTATAATCACGGATGTAACGACTATTGCCATTGACTGCAACATCTGTATATGCAACCAGCCATTTTTTGTCAGCATTCGGAAATACTGAGAAGAAAGAATGATTCATCATTTCTTCGATCGTTTTTCCTTCGATAACTGCCATCTCATTGTTGCAATAACGGAATACAAAATCAATCCCATGCCCGTCATTGTTAAATATAAGTTCAATCACACAGAAGGCAATTGGCATATTGTCCAGAATCGAAAACCGGTTACGGATATCGACCACTGTCTCGATGCTGTCTGCAATGCTTTGGTGTAAGGTTGCATTCAGCTTTTTGTGTGTAGCGGCCGTGCGTTTCCTTCCCTGGAATTCGGTACCATCGAGCATATGATAGATGCCATCTTCAATATAATTAATCTGATTTTTGGCTACGACGATTCCTTTGTTTACACAGATAAAATCATGCAGCTCCAATGATTCAAAAAAGTCTTTGATTGTTATATAAGTAAGGAATGTCTGATTATCCAACGTGTGAATACACGTTTTACCATCAACACGTGTCAGATATTTGATATCTTCAATCTGAATATGGTTTTTCTTGAAATATTTTAGTATTTTGCTGTCCATTGCAAAACTCCTCAAATTACTTTAATATCTATGATGTGAGTTTAGCAAAGAAAAATGTAGAAGTCAACGAAAGACCCGTAAAACGATGGATTTCAAGAAATTTTGAAAAAACCCAACCGAAGGTGCGCATATATCGTCTATATAATGTAATAAGGAAGAAAGGAATAAACATATGGAACAAATTCAGGAATTGATAACCCGTGTTATAAACGGAGACACGCAGGCATTTGAGGAGATTTATCAGGCAACATACCGGCAGGTGTATTATACGGCGTTCAGCTTTTTGAAGAACGAACAAAATACGCTGGATGTGATGCAGGATACATACATCACGGCACTCACGCATCTGCAACAGCTTGAAAACCCGGAGCGGATTGTGGCATGGTTAAACCGGATTGCCGTGAACAAATGTAAGGATTTTCTGATGAAGAAGATTCCGGAGCCGGTAGAAGAAAACAGCATCGATACAGAATTGCTGGAGGAGAATGACAATTTCCTGCCGGAAAGCTATGTGTTAAATGCAGAGAAACGGAAGATCATCTTGACAATCATGCAGGAAGAATTAACGGCGATTCAGTATCAGACGATTCTCTTATATTATTTTGATGGAATGAGTGTGCCGGAGATCGCGGCATGTATGGAGTGCCCGGAAGGCACGGTAAAATATCGTCTGTCCGCAGCGCGAGGCAAGATCAAGCAGGGCGTGCAGGATTATGAGAATACGAGCGGCATCAAGCTGTACTCATCTGGAAGTGTGGCATTGCTTACTGCAATTTTTGTTGCAGAATCACAGTCACTTGTGATTCCGAACGTGCTTGCCAATATATTTGCCGGGGCAGCGGGACTTGCGGGTACAGCGGCAGGTGTAGCAGG